>NZ_JBKOOL010000165.1:0-12726 GCF_046764065.1 Nocardia sp. NPDC002869 | reverse complement strand
GGGGGGGCCCCCCGCCCCCCCCCCCGCGACCCGGAAGGTGGGAACGCCCGCCGCTGCCGCATGTTCGACGGCGGCGCACTCCCGGTCGACGCCCACCGCGTGGATCCGCGCCGGATAACCGGGGTCGGCGGCGGCGTCGAGCAACGCGCGCAGCAGCGAACCGGCCCCCGAGGCGAGTACGACCAGGCCGGCCGGGGTGGAATCGGTGGGTTCCGGGGCGGTCAGGGCTCTACTCCTGGAGTTCGAAGGAACGGCGGGCGGGGTCCACCCGCCGGCGGGGACGAACCCGCGGCACGGATAGAGCCTAGTAGACGCGGTCGGGCCCGCCTGCGGCGGCGGTGAGCCGGAGCCGGACCGGGCGCGGTCAGTTCCGGCGGCCGTCTCCGTCGAGCGCCTCCGGTTCGACCACTTCCGCGTCCACGATCTCGGGTGCCGTCTCCGCGGCGGCGGCGATCCCGGCGCCGGGTCCGGGCGTCTGGTCCTCGACCACCTCGGCTTCGACCTCCAGTGGCTGCTCGGGCCCCGGCGACTCGGCGCGTGGCCGGTCGAGCAGACCGGCGTAACGGCCGGCCGCATCGGTGGTGGAATCGCCCGGCAGCTCCGGGAGCCGCCCCGCCGGTAGCGCGCGGTCCGCCGGCGCCCGGCCGCTCCCGTGTTCGTCGGAGTAGCAGTCCTCGTCGTAGTCGATATCGTCCGGGTCGAAGAGCGCGTCGGGATGGCGCATCAGCGGGGTGGGGAAGGAGACGACGAAGGTGCGCGCGAAGAGCAGACCGGCGTAGCCGGGAATCGCCAGCCAGGCGATCACCGCCAGGGCGAACACCGGAAGCTCGAGGCCGAGGCGCCCGAAGTTCCCCAGTTCTCCCCCGGACAGCGCGGCCAGTGCGGTGAGCGCCGCGCTCCCGAGCCCGGCCGCGGCGAGCAGCGCCCAGGGCGCGCCGGGACGGTCGTAGCTCACCCGGGCCGATTCCACGCCCCCGTACACGCCCACGGCCGCCGGGACGAGCAGCAGCACGGCCCACCAGAGCACGGCCGGACCCGTCGGTACCGCGGCGAGCACCGGGACCGCGGGAATCGGTCCACCGACCACGGTGAACACCCCGACCGACGCATCACCGAACTCGACCCCCGGCCCCACCAGCACCCCGACCCCGGCGACCACGGCGTTCGGCAGGTACAGCAGCGAGAGCAGGGTGAGCCCGAGTACGTCCACGATTCCCTCCGCGGACCCGTAGGCTTCGCCGACCCGCGACCAGTGCACCAGCAGGGCCGACACCAGCAGCACCGCCGCGGCCGCCAGCAGGCGCAATACGGCCCGGCCCGCCACGTACGCGGCCGCGATCACGTCGTAGGGCAGACCCTCGAAGAGGCGTTCCCGGCAACGAAACGCGATACCGCACAGGACGGCGGTCAGGTGCAGGAGCAGCACCCAGCCGAAGGCGGTCAGCGGGTTCGGACGTTGCAGGGCAATGGATCCCGACGCGTCCTCGGTGACCGCCAGACATACGGCGGTGATCAGCAGCGGCCCACCCACGGCGGCACCACACAACCAACCCAGCTCGGCCCGGGTGGGTTCGGTATCGGTGGCGGCGACGGCTTCCCGGGCGGCGGCCCACAGCAGCAGCGCGGTCGGCAGCACCGGTAGCAGGCCCACGGTCGTACTGCCGATGAGCAGCGGCACCTGGTGCACGGCGAGCCACCCCGCGGCCACCGCGCCGCTCAGACCGGTGAGATCGCTGCCCGCGGTGAAGAGGGTCACCAGCATGGTGACCACGACGACGGCCAGGGCGAAAGCGGCGGGCCGGAAGGCCACGAAGAGAAGCACCCGCGCGCGATCGGGCGGTAGCGAGAGAAAACCCGGCTCGTCGCCGGAACGCGTCGAACTCCTGCGTGCCCCCCGGAGCGGGTGGTTCGACGAGGTACGCGGGGAACTCATGGATTTCAGAGTGGCAGCCACCCCGGCGCGGGCGCTTCAGGCGCGCCGCGCCGGGTGCTGCCGGTGCTCACTTCTGGTCGTCGGACTGCCGGAACGCGCGGGTGGCGTCGGCGGCCGGATCGGACGGCTGTTCACCACCGAACGGCTGGGCCTGCTGACCCGGCTGCTGCGGCTGCTGACCGTAGGCCTGCTGCTGCGGCTGCTGGCCGTAGGGCGAGGGTTGCTGGCCACCGGCATACGGCGACTGCTGCGGCTGCTGGCCGTAGCCCTGCTGCTGTTGCTGCTGGGCGTAACCCGGCTGCTGACCGTAGGCCGCCTGCTGCTGACCGTAGCCCGGCTGCGGCTGCTGACCGCTGCTGTACTGCTGGCCGTAACCCGGCTGCTGGCCGTAACCCTGCTGCTGCCCCTGGTACTGCTGCTGGCCGTAACCCTGCTGACCGCCGGGGAATCCGGTCTGCGCCGCCGGACGAGCGGCCGGCGGGGTGAGGATTCCGGTGTCGAACAGCACGACCGCCACCGCGAGACCCGTCTGCACCAGCGCCAGCACCAGGATCAGGTAGAGCCCGATCTCGGCCTTCGCGCCCTCGGGCAGGCTGAACAGCTGGAACAGGATGGTGACGAAGGTTCCGGCCGCCACCGCGGCCGCCACACCGACCCAGTCCTGTTTGGGCAGCAGCGACAGGCCCGCGAGGATCGCGGCGATCAGCAGCAGTCCGCCGATCGTGGCTTCCTGGTACTCGAACAGGTTCAGGCTGGTATCGGCCGAGGACGGCAGATCCATATCGGTATCCGCGCCCACATAGGACAGGAAGCCGAGCAGGAAGGCGATCACGCCCACCGCGGCCACACCGATGGTGAGGAAGAACGGCAGTCCTTTCCCGCCGGCCCCAGCGGCACTCCCACCACCGGCCGCCTGCTGGCCTGGATTGGGCGGAACGGAGGGCGGAACGGGTGCGTTGTACCCGGAGCCCCCGGTCGGGTATGACATGTCGTCATCTCCTAGGTCGAGTAATACGTACTTGACGGCTGAATTCTCTTTGACGCTACTGCACGCACGCGCAGAGGTCATCACCGAAGGATTCGGCCGTAGACGGCTCGATTACGCCACCGATACCGTCCACGCACCGTATTCCCGGTTGGTGCGCGACAAACCACGGAGGCCGCCCGCGCGATACGGACGGCCTCCCGGAGTTCGGCGCTGCTACCGGATCAGGCGGAAACCGCCGCCTTCTCCAGGATCTCGCGCGCCAGCGCGGCGGTCTCGGACGGCGTCTTGCCGACCTTCACGCCCGCGGCCTCCAGCGCGTCCTTCTTGGCCTGCGCGGTACCCGAGGAGCCGGAGACGATGGCGCCGGCGTGGCCCATGGTCTTGCCCTCGGGGGCGGTGAATCCGGCCACGTAGCCGACGACCGGCTTGGTGACATTGGCCTGGATGTAGGCCGCGGCCCGCTCCTCGGCGTCGCCGCCGATCTCACCGATCATGACGATCAGCTCGGTCTCCGGGTCCTTCTCGAACGCCTCGATGGCGTCGATGTGGGTGGTGCCGATGACCGGGTCGCCGCCGATACCGATGGAGGTCGAGAAACCGAAGTCGCGCAGCTCGTACATCATCTGGTAGGTCAGGGTGCCGGACTTGGACACCAGGCCGATCGGGCCCTTGCCGGTGATGTTGGCCGGGGTGATACCGACCAGCGATTCGCCGGGGGTGATGATGCCGGGGCAGTTGGGGCCGATGATCCTGGTCTTGGCGCCCTTCTCCACGTTGTAGGCCCACGCGTAAGCGGTGTCCTGCACCGGGATGCCCTCGGTGATCACCACGAGCAGCGGGATCTCCGCGTCGATGGCCTCGATGATGGCGTCCTTGGAGAACTTCGGCGGAACGAACGCGATGGAGACATCGGCGCCCGTCTTCTCGATGGCCTCGGCCACCGTGGCGAAGACGGGCAGCTCGACGGCATTGCCGTCCTTGTCGGTGTGCGAGACGGTGGTGCCCGCCTTACGCGCGTTCACACCGCCGACGACCTGGGTACCGGCCTCGAGCATCAGCGCGGTGTGCTTGGTGCCCTCGCCGCCGGTGATGCCCTGGACGATGACCTTCGAATCCTTGTTGAGGAAAATAGACATAGTTCTGTGTGTCCTTTACTGGGCGTGCCCGGGTAGTCGACTCAGCGGGCCGCGAGTTCGGCGGCCTTGTCGGCGCCTTCGTCCATGGTCTGTGCCAGCGTCACCAGCGGGTGCGCGGCCTCGGCGAGGATCTTGCGACCCTCCTCCACCCGGTTGCCGTCCAGGCGGACCACCAGCGGCTTGTTCGCTTCGGCGCCCAGGATCTCGAGGGCCTTCACAATGCCGTTGGCGACCGCGTCACACGCGGTGATACCACCGAAGACGTTCACGAAAACGCTCTTCACCTGGGCATCGTTCAGGATCACGTCGAGGCCGGCGGCCATGACCTCGGCGGAGGCGCCGCCGCCGATGTCGAGGAAGTTGGCCGGCTTGACACCGCTGTGCTTCTCGCCCGCGTAGGCGACGACGTCCAGGGTGGACATGACCAGACCGGCACCGTTGCCGATGATGCCGACCGCACCGTCGAGTTTGACGTAGTTGAGGTCGTTCTCCTTGGCCTTGAGCTCCAGCGGATCGGTCGCGTCCTTGTCCGCGAACTCCGCGTGGTCGGCGTGCCGGAACTCGGCGTTCTCGTCCAGGGTGACCTTGCCGTCGAGCGCGAGGATCTCGTTGTCCGGGGTACGGACCAGCGGGTTGACCTCGACCAGGGTGGCGTCTTCGTTGACGAAGACCTCCCACAGCTTCTGGATGGTCACCGCGGCGGCGTCCAGCACGTCGGCGGGCAGGTGGCCCTGCTCGGCGATCGAGCGGGCGAACGCGAGGTCGACACCCTTGACCGCGTCGACCGGGACCTTGGCCAGCCGGTCGGGCTTGGTGGCGGCGACCTCTTCGATCTCCATACCGCCCTCGACCGAGCACATGGCGAGGTAGGTGCGGTTGGTGCGATCGAGCAGGAAGGAGATGTAGTACTCCTCGGCGATGTCCTTCGCCTCGGCGACCAGGATCTTCTTGGTGATGTGACCCTTGATGTCCAGGCCGAGGATGTTCTGCCCGTGGGTGAACGCGTCGTCCGGGGTGGCCGCGTACTTCACGCCACCGGCCTTGCCGCGGCCGCCGACCTTCACCTGGGACTTGATCATCACCGGTTTGCCGATTTCCGCGGCGATCGCGCGGGCATCCTCGGCAGTGTCGGTCACGCGGCCTTCCGACGAAGGCACCCCGTGCTTTACGAAGAGCTCCTTCGCCTGATATTCGAAGAGATCCATGTACTCACCGTCTCGTCTGCGTTGCTATGACAACGTCTTTGTTGGCGGCCCGACGTCGGTAGCGGGTCGCTCGGACTCTAACCACTCACAGGCACGCCCGATCGGGCACGTTCATCCTAAGTGGCGCAGGTCACGAGCCTTCCCGCGGGGAGGGTAAAGCCGCAGGCCAAGACTACCGGCGAGTAGCTTTCGAGTGAGCCGCAGGCGGTGCACGGCGACCGTCCACACGAGAAGGACGATCGCGGCCGCGGGATCACAGGACAGAGTGTCCGACGGTGAGCCGCACTCGCGAGAGAAACGTGATCAATGTCACAGTAACGTTTGAATACGTCCTACCGCTTGCCGCGTCGCAATCGTTTCGTTACCGTCGAAGCCGGTCGATGTCACAGGCCGATCACAAACGTTGCACAGCGTGGATGCTTGCGCACCTAGTTGTTCCGCGAGTAGAGATCTCCGTGATATTGCTCCCTGAGCAGGTTTAGAGAGGACGGCAGCTTGACGCAGCACCCCGCTCCGCAGTCGCAGAGCCGTTCGGCAGCAGCCCTTCCGGCACCGCATCCCGTCACCATCGGCCGGAAGTCCGGTGTCAGTCGGATGCGAACCGGCCGATGAACCACCGCGGCACCCTCGACGCCCACCCCGACGGTCGCGCCCGGCGCCGGCACGAGAACGCGCAGCCGGCCGAATCGGTCCAGACGTTCAATGCATTCGCCGCACCCGGTGACAGCCGGGGCCGCAGGCGCCCGCTCAACACCGCCGCCGCCTCGGCCGCCGCCGATGCCCACCGCACCGCCGCCGACGACTTCTGGGCGACCAACCAGGGCTGGGCCGATTCCCAGGCCGACAGCTGGTCCGGTAGCGAACAGCAGGCAGCGCAGGACACCTGGCAGCAGGGCGGGTGGCAGCAGAACGACAAGCCCGTCTGGCACAGCGATCCGAACTGGAACACCCACCAGAGCTGGACCGAGGCACAGTCGTGGTCCGACGCGCCCGCGCAATCCTGGTCCGATCCCGGCCCCGCGCCCTACGAGCCCGGCGGCCGAGCGGATTCCGATCACTACGCCAGACCCACGACGATCGCCGAGGCGCTGGAGAGCGCGCCGGTCGCCGAAGACGAGCCGGAGGAAACCCGGCAGTCGCGCTCCCGGGGCGCGCATCGGGTAGCTGCCCCGCCGTCCGCGCTCAAGGGCCGCGCCGCGGTCGTCGCGGTGGCCGCGGGCGCGGTGGTGGCCGCCGGACAGTGCGCCACCGCCGAACCCACCGATCACAAACAAGCACAGCAGGCCACCGATTACGAAGCCGCCGGGTCGGTTCACGAGATCGCCGCCCAGTCGATGGCGACCGAGGACCCGGCCGTCGTATCGAACACGGCGTCACCGCAGATGCTCGGCGGCAACCTCCCGGTCGACACCAGCCGCTTCGGCGAGATGCTGGCCAACGGCGCCGAATTCGCGGAGGATCTGGCCCAGGCCGAAGAAGCCAAGTTCCGCCCGCTGTTCGCGAAGTTCGCCAGCGGCGCGTACACCTCCGGCTTCGGCGCCCGCTGGGGCGTCCAGCATCTCGGCATCGACGTGGCCGCGCCGATCGGCACCCCGATCTACGCGGTGGCCGACGGTGAGGTCATCGATGCCGGGCCGGCCTCGGGTTTCGGGATGTGGGTACGTCTGCTGCACGCGGACGGCACAGTGACCGTCTACGGGCACGTCGACACCACCACCGTCTCGGTGGGCGAGTACGTGTATGCCGGAGACCAGATCGCCACGATGGGCAACCGCGGGTTCTCCACGGGCCCGCACTGCCACTTCGAGGTATGGCTCAACGGCAGCGACAAGATCGATCCGGTGCCGTGGCTGGCCACCCGGGGGATCAGCCTCACCGGCAACGGCGACTAGACCGGCCCGCCGCCCGCCGGATGCGAGCCACAGCACCCGGGCGCGGTCGTTTTCACGGTGCGGCGGCGATCGCCAGCCCGATCAGCGCGATCACCTTGGCGATCTCCAGCCCGATGTACCAGTAGTGCGCCGTCGAACGCGGTAACTCCTCACCCGCGAGCACCCGATCCGAGCGGCGCGACAGTGGCGGGCGCACCACGGCCAGCTGAGCCACCAGAACCACCACCGCGATCGCGAGCCACACCCACACCGCCCCGGCGGGCGCCAGCACGACGGCCGTCACCAGCAGCACCGCCGCCAGCACGACCTCCACAGTGTTCAGCGCCCGGAACACCAGCCGCCCGATACCCAGCCCGAGTTCGGTGGTGACCCCGGGCGCGCGGAATTTCAGCGGCGCCTCCAGGAACGAGATGGCCAGCACCATGCCGAGCCAGAGCATCGGCACGAACCACATCAGATGCCGCGCGACAGACTCCATGATCGGAACCTACCGCGCGGCCGAACCCCGCAGGGGCGCTACAGCTTGGTGAGGGTCTGACTGAACTTCGGGATGAGCCGGATGGTGCCGCTGGTCCCGAAATCGATCGTCACACTCGCCATATCGCCGACCCCGTCCGCGGCGACCACCCGGCCGAGACCGTACTTGTCGTCACTGACCCGGTCGCCGACCGCCAGCGCCAGGCCGACATTGTTGCGGGATACGCCGCGGCGAGCCGGGCGGGCCTCCCGGATACCGGGCCGCGCCTCCCGCGACTGCGGCCAGCCGCCGGTCCAGTCCTCGTCGCTCGACTCGGCACCACGGCGGCGGCCGTACTGCGCCGGAGCCGACGACCGTTTGGGTTCCAGGCGCTGCCAGTCGATCAGATGATCCGGGACCTCCTGCAGGAACCGGGACTCCGGGTTGAACACCGGCTGCCCCCACGCCGAGCGGACCACCGCGCGGGTGAGATACAGGCGGCGGCGGGCCCGGGTGATCCCCACATAGGCCAGCCGGCGTTCCTCGGCCAGTTCGGCAGGGTCGCCGAGGGCCCGCAGATGCGGGAACTGGCCGTCCTCCCATCCGGTCACGAAGACCACCGGGAACTCCAGGCCCTTGGCGGTGTGCAGGGTCATCATGGTGACCATGCCCGAACCCTCCTCGGGAATCTGGTCGGCATCGGCCACCAGCGATACCCGTTCCAGGAAGGCGGCCAGCGAACCGGGTTCGGGTTCGCCCTCACCCGTCTCCGGTACCAGACCCTCGGCCCGGGCGGCCTCGAGCGCGTTCCGCGCCTCGGAACTGAACTCCCGGGCGACGCTGACGAGTTCGTTCAGGTTGTCCAGCCGCGCGCCGTCCTGCGGATCATCGGAGGCTTCCAGTTCCGCCCGGTAGCCGGTGCGATCCAGTACCGCCTCGACCACCGCGCCCACATCGGGGAAATCGACCTCGTCCATTTCACCGGCGGCCCGGATCTGCTCGAGCAGCGCGACGAATCCGGCGATGGCGTTGCGCGCCCGGGTGTTCAGCAGCGCGACCTCGCCGGCGGCGGCATCGCGCAGCGCCTCGGCGAAACCGATACCGCGCTGTTCGGCGTGCACCGCCACACAGGCCTCGGCACGGTCACCGATACCGCGCCGCGGGGTGTTGAGGATCCGGCGCAGACTCACCGCATCATCCGGGTTCTCCAGGACACGCAGGTAGGCGACGATATCGCGGACCTCTTTGCGCTCGTAGAACCGAACCCCGCCGACCACCTTGTAGGGCAGGCCCATCCGGATGAAGATCTCTTCCAAGGCCCGGGAGTTGTTGTTGGTGCGGTAGAACACCGCGATATCGGAGTAGGCGGCCTCGCCCTCGTCCACCAGCCGGTCGATCTCGCGCGCGACGAAGGCCGCCTCGTCGTGTTCATTGTCGGCGACGTAGCCGGTGATGAGTTCGCCCTCACCCGCATCGGTCCACAACCGCTTGTCGCGGCGGTTGCTGTTGCGCGAGATCACCGAGTTGGCCGCGGACAGGATGTTCTGCGTGGACCGGTAGTTCTGTTCCAGCAGGATGGTCTCGGCGTCGGGGAAATCGCGCTCGAATTCCTCGATATTGCGGATGGTGGCGCCGCGGAAGGCGTAGATGGACTGATCGGCGTCCCCGACCACGCAGAGTTCGCTCGGCGGCACCGTATGCGCGTCCGGTTCCGGGGCCTCGGCGCCCGGTGCGGCGGCGGCCGCGCCGGCGTCGGTATCGGCGGCTTCACCGGCCGTCCCCGCCCCCGCGGTGTGATGCCCGACCAGTTCCCGCACCAGCACGTACTGCGCGTGGTTGGTGTCCTGGTATTCGTCCACCAGGACGTGCCGGAAGCGGCGGCGGTAGTACTCGGCGACCTCGGGGTGCCGTTGCAGCAGGGCGACCGTCTCACCGATGAGGTCGTCGAAATCCAGCGCGTTGGCCGTGCGCAACCGCCGCTGGTATTCGGTGTACACACGGGCGACGACGCGCGGCAGCTCGGCGTCCTCGAATTCCGCGTCGCCGCTCGCCTGTTCCGGGCCGACGAGTTCGTTCTTCAGGTTCGAGATGGCGGTCGCGAGCAGCCGCGGGGTGTACTTCTTGGCGTCCAGTTCGAGATCCCGGCCGATCATGGTGAGCAGCCGCCGGGAATCGTCGGCGTCGTAGATGGAGAAATTCGAGTTCAGGCCGGCCAGCAGGGCCGACTGGGTACGCAGGATCCGCACACAACTCGAGTGGAAGGTCGACACCCACATACTCGCGGCGCGCGGACCCACCAGGTCGATGACCCGCTCGCGCATCTCGGCGGCGGCCTTGTTGGTGAAGGTGATGGCCAGGATCTGTCCGGGGGTGGCCCCGCGTGCGGCCAGCAGGTAGGCGATCCGACGGGTCAGCACGGCGGTCTTGCCCGAACCCGCGCCGGCCACGATCAGCAGCGGCGAGCCGGTGTGCAGTACGGCGGCGCGCTGCTGTGGGTTGAGACCCTCCAGCAGCTGTTCGGCCTCCTGCGCCCGGCGCTGCGCGGTATCGGTGCGCTGCTGTGTCTGCTCGGCCTGCACCCGCTGCCGCAGCGCGGCCAGGCCGCTCGGTGCACCGGGCTCCCGGCCCCCGGGCGCCGCCGCGCGCCGGTCGGCACCGGATAGCTCCAGGCCGGGCAGGGTCGGGGCCTCCGGCGCCGCGCCGGGCTCCGGCGAGCCGGCGGCGGAGGTGGTGGCACGGGAATTGTGCGAATCCGAACGAAGTGCTGCCGCGGTGGTGTCCATCGTCTGTTCACGCTACCGCCGCGACCCGACACGATCGAACACTCGGCCGAATTCGTCGCCGGCGGGACCACGCGGCGGGCCGATATCCCCACCAGTGAGCGTTTTGCATACATCGGTTACCGTGGCAAACTGGCAATATGGTTTGCCCTTCAGCGAAACATCCGCGCCGGTTGTGTGGACAGCTGGGCCGCAGACCGGGCACCTGAGGCCCGAACGGGGCAGGTAAAGGGGGAACGGCACTACCAGACCCGCCGGGTCTTTTTCACGCGGTGGAAGAGCTCTGGATCGGTAACACGACGCGCCTCGGCGCCGATCCAGGTTCTGACACGAGGAGATGAGAAATGAGCACACCCGCTACGGCGACCGGGTCGGGTTCGACTACCGACACGGACTCGGAGCTCCCTCGGACCGAAGCCGAGATCGAAAAGCTTCGGAAGGAGATCGACCGGCTAGATGCGGAGATCCTCACGGCCATCAAGCGCCGAACAGAGATCTCGCGGGTAATCGGACGAACCCGGATGGCTTCCGGGGGTACCCGCCTGGTGCACAGCCGGGAGATGAAAGTGCTGGAGCGTTTCAGCGAACTCGGCCAGGAGGGGCACACCCTGGCGATGCTGCTGCTGCGTCTCGGGCGCGGACGTCTAGGCCGCTAGGCCCCACAGAACCGACGCGGCGGCCCGCAGACCGCCGCAACCTCACGAACCGCCCCGGGTGACCATGCCCCAGGGCGGTTCGTACTGTTTGTCATGTCATGGCGATGTACTTGGTCGACAGATATTCCTCGATCCCCTCGGTACCGCCTTCCCGGCCGAAACCGGAAGCCTTGACGCCGCCGAACGGGGCCGCCGGGTCCGAGATCACCCCGCGGTTCACCCCCACCATGCCGCTCTCCAGGCCCTCGGCCACCCGTAGCGCCCGCTCGAGGTCCCGGGTGTAGATATAGCTCACCAGGCCGAACTCGGTGTCGTTGGCGGCGGCCAGCCCCTCTTCCTCGGTATCGAAGGCGACGATCGGCGCCACCGGGCCGAAAACCTCCTCACGGAGGATGCGCGCCTGGGTGGGGATATCGGTGAGCACGGTCGCCGGATAGAACCAGCCCGGACCGCCCGGAGCCTTCCCGCCGACCCGGACCGACGCGCCCGCGCCGACCGCGTCGTCGACCAGGCCGGCGACGGTGTTCAGCTGGTCCTCGCTGACCAACGGACCGAGCGTGGTGTCCGGATCGGTACCCGGGCCCAGCCGGACCTGGGAGTTGATCGCGGCCACGAACTTCTCGGTGAACTCCTCGACCACCGCGCGGTGCACATGGAAGCGGTTGGCCGCGGTGCACGCCTCACCACCGTTGCGCAGCTTGGCCAGCAGGGCCCCTTCGACGGCCGCATCGATATCGGCGTCGTCGAACACCACGAACGGCGCGTTCCCGCCGAGTTCCATCGAGGTACGCAGCAGGCCGGCGGCCGATTTCTCGACGAGGGTGCGACCGACCTCGGTGGATCCGGTGAAAGTGAGCTTGCGCAACCGGGGATCGTCGAGCAGCGGCTGGGTGACCGCACCGGACCGGCGGGAGGTGATCACCGACAGCACACCGTCGGGCAGACCGGCCTCGGCGCACAGCTTCGCCAGCAGCAGCATGGTGAGCGGGGTCGCCGAAGCCGGTTTGACGATCATGGTGCAGCCCGCCGCCAGCGCGGGGCCGATCTTGCGGGTGCCCATCGCGAGCGGGAAGTTCCACGGCGTGATCGCCAGACAGGGACCGACCGGCTGCTTGTGTACCAGGATGCGGCCGGTACCCGAGGGCGCATGCAGGTAGCGGCCGTGGATACGTGCGGCCTCCTCGCTGAACCAGCGGAAGAACTCGGCGCCGTAGCGGACCTCGTTCCGGCTCTCCGGCAGGGCCTTGCCCATTTCCAGGGTCATCAGCAGGGCGAATTCCTCGGCACGGGCGGTGATGCGCTCGAAGACCGTCCGCAGGATCTCCCCGCGCTCGCGCGCCGGAGTAGCGGCCCACTCCGCCTGAACCGCGACCGCGGCGTCCAGAGCCCGCACCGCGTCCTCCGGGGAGCCGTCCGCCACCTCGGCCAGCACCTCACCGTTCGCCGGGTTGTGCACCGCGAAGGTGCCCCCACCGCCGGCGTCGACGGGCCCGCCGATCCACAGTTGCTTCGGGACGGATGCGAGTACTTCGGTTTCCGATGCCATACAGGCCAGCCTAAGCGCGGAACGGATTTATTTGCGGCGCCTCCGGCGCCGCGGGTCGGGGCCCGGCCCGCCGGAGTTACCGGTGGGCAACCGCCTTCGTTCTCCTTCGTCCGGCGACCCGGGACCCGCCGCG
>NZ_JBKOOL010000164.1:0-12758 GCF_046764065.1 Nocardia sp. NPDC002869 | reverse complement strand
GCGGCGCCGATCACACAGCGCGCAGGTGGTCGCGGCTGGCGTAGATGTGTTCGGCTACGAGATTCGCGATCCGGTCGGGAGCCTCCAGCATGGGCACATGCCCTGCCCGGTTGAGCATGATCCGATCCGCGGCCGGCGGCAGTTCACGGAGGAACCGGCCACCGTGGGCCCGGGCCGGAAGAACCCGATCGGAATCGGCGAGGATCAGTCGGACAGGGGTTGTGATGTCGGACATATCCGCCAGCGACGGCCCGCGCAGCGTGCCGAGGGTGAGTGCGGGCAGCGCCGGGCAGTGCAGTGCGGCCAGGATCACCGCCGTGACATCCGCGCGGGAGACCGCCCGGGCGTCCTTGGTCAGCAGATGGGCCATGGCCCACCGCAGGATCCGGCTCTCGGTCGGGAAATCGCCCAGCTGCCGGAGGATTCCGGCGAGCGGGATCATCGGCGCGATCTTGGCGGCGGCGCGGATCTGGAGCGGCGACGGGGTCTTCCAGCCGCCCGCCGGGGCGATCGCGGTGAGTGTGCGGGCCCGGCCGCGGCGGGCCAGTTCGAACCCCACCCAGCCACCCAGTGAATTGCCGGCGATATGGCAGGTCCGCCAGCCGAGATCGTCCAACTGCGCTTCGACCCGGTCGGCCAGGGTGGCGGCGGAGTACCTGCCATCGGAGAACTCCGGCCCGCCCCAGTGCCCGGCCAGGGCGGGGGTGAAGACCTCACAGCGGGCGGCCAGGAGGGTGGCGGTCCGTTCCCAGCAATGCGGTGAGAGCAAAACGCCGTGGAGCAGCAGCAGCGGAGCGCCTGAACCCAGGTGCAGAGCCTTGACCGGCTCGGGCATTGCGGTTGCGGAGGTGCCTGACATCGATGTCGTCACCCCTTCCTGGCAAGTAGCGGTGACTAGTCATTGTACGGTCGATCGGTGCCGTACATCCTTTCCACTGTCAATGTCAACGGCGTCCGGGCGGCCGCGGGCAAGGGGCTGCTCGCCTGGCTGGCCCGCACCGAGGCCGATATCGTCTGCCTGCAGGAAACGCGTGCCGACGATGCCCAGGTGGCCGCCGCGCTCGCGCCCGCGCTGGACGACGGGTGGTCGCTCGCCCACGCCGAGCCCGCTGCCAAAGGCCGGGCGGGGGTGGGGGTGCTGGCGCGGCGTCCGATGCGATCGGTGCGGATCGGGATCGAGCCGGACAGCGAGTTCGCCGCCACCGGCCGCTACCTCGAGGTCGAGTTCGACGAGGTGACCGTCGCGAGCGTGTACGTCCATACCGGCGAGGCGGATACGCCCCGGCAGGACGAGAAGTACCGGTTCCTCGATGAACTCGCCGCCCGGATGTCCACCCGCACCGATGCTTTCGTCATCGCGGGCGACTGGAATATCGCGCACACCGAACGAGACCTGAAAAACTGGAAGGGAAACCTGAAGAAATCCGGTTTCCTGCCCGCCGAACGCGCCTGGCTGGACCGGCAATTGGCGGCCGGGTACGTCGATGTCGTCCGGGAACTTCACCCGGAGGGTGACGGTCCGTTCAGCTGGTGGTCGTATCGTGGGCGCGCGTTCGACAACGACACCGGCTGGCGGATTGACGCGGTTTACGCAACGAAGGATATCGCATCCACGGTGGTGTCTGCCATGACGGAGAAAGCAGCTACCTACGCCGAACGTTGGTCAGATCATGCGCCGGTAACGGTGGGATTCAACTGGCCCTGCCGAGTGGCTGACTCGGCCCCGGTCGCGCTGGCGGGTGCAGGTGGCGCGGAGTAGCTGTCTCCGAGCGGGAAAACTGGGTACACGTCGCGGGCGATTGCCTCGGCGACAGCAGTAGTTTGATCGCGCGCTTGCTGGTCGAGCGGTAAACCTTTGCGAGGTTGCGGCGACAACCAAGCCAAGGGTAGTTTGATCGACACTCGGACGAATGGTCGTTCGGTCAGGGCCTGGTGTGAATATTGGAATGTTCTCAGGCCCGTGTCGGTGAATTTCCCGGCTGGATTCTCCTACCAACCGACAGTGTCAGTGCAGTACCTGTAGACCCATCAAGATCCTGCTCAGCCGGGGCGGACCTTGGTTCAACCAGACATATGTGCTGGTCGAGCCGAGGCCCTCGGAACCTCTCTCGACCACGACAGAGAGGACAACGCAGGTGTCGACCTTCCTCGACTACATGCAGCCGACCGCCATTGGCCTGATCGTTGCGGCGGTGCTCACTGCCCTTACCAAGATCACGATCGCCTGGCTGGCCTTGCGGGAAGACGGAGTAGACGCCGCGAGGCGCAAGGACATCCTTGCGGAGTTGAACAAGATGTTCAGTTGGCGGCGGAACTAAAGGGTGTGGCTTAGGCCGCTACGAAAGTCCCCCGGGAAGAACCTTGAGCTGGGACTTATCCACAACCCTCCCCAACTCCAGTTCGACCTCGAACTTGGACGGAGCCGCGCCGCACGCCGAGATCATGTCGTGCGCTTCCTCCCGGATCGCATCCTTGTCCGAGACGAACCGGGACACTCCGAACGCCGGGGCGTACAAGTACCACTGCGACCCGCAGCAACTCACCTTGACCGAGAACAGCGTCATCCCTCGCCCCTTGTCGTGGTCCGTGGCTTGCTCGCCGCGCCAGGGACTCGACACCCGGCGCGGCGGCCGAACCGAACCTACGGAGCCGGATTTGCTCACCGCTACAAACTTGCTCCAACTTTCGAGTTGAGCACGGAACTGGTGCTATTCGGCGAATATCCGGGGATGATGGGGCTAGTGCGTAGAAAGCTCACGCACACTCGACGGAAGGAAGACCATGCATCGGTTACGTTTCCTCGGTAAGGGCGGCTCACCTTCGAGTGGATGCCCGACACTGTTCGCCACAGACCCGGGTTACCTGGTTCAAGGCTGGACTACCGACGATCCCGGAACGGTCGAAATACCCCACTTGCTCCCTGGGTTCGCTGAACCCGACACATTCATCGGCGCGACCATGACCGATACCGGCCGGGGCACGTTCCGGCTCAGCGGAACGCCGGTTACCGACCCTGAGACGCTGGCTCAGTTGACCTTGGCCGACGATGAGACAGCGATACTGGTTCCGAAGCTGGAGAGGACGTTCTACGGCCATGCTGCTACTGTGCGGTGACGCATTCGACCGCCGGATACGCGACTGCCAGCGCGAAGCGTTCCACCTAGAGCTACAGGACGAGTACAACACCGCCGATGGGGTCGAGCCGTACCAGAACTGGTTGGACGGGAAACCGGACGACTACGCATGGTTCGGAGACTGGTTGGACCTGGTTCGGGATATGACGAGTCGGGGTGCGGTTATGCGCCGTGCTCGAGTGGTGACGGTCCCGCACACCGACTACACCCGATGGCTGTTGGAAGTCTCCCGGGAGAGCGTCAAAGCCGGTGAGGATATCCGGTATATACCCCGGCATGAGGTCAACCCGGAGAAGCTGACCGGGGATGACTGGTGGCTCTTCGACAACGACACTGTTGCGTTTACGGCGTTCGAGCCGGACGGCCGGCTGGGCGGTGGTGCGATCACTACCGACCCGCGGATTGTCGAGTACTGCCGAACAGTCCGGGATTACGTCTGGGGGATTGCCACGCCGTACGACGAGTACATGCGGTGACCACTGGTGGTACCGCTCACGCACAGCGGGAAGCTCTCGGGGCGCGGCTCCGGGAGCTTCGCCGCGACGCCGGACTTACCGGCCGCAAGCTTGCGGAGCTTGCGGGCTGGCACGAATCGAAAACCAGCAAGATCGAATACGGCAAGCAGACACCTACCGAAGCCGACCTTCGGGCGTGGTGCGCCCACACCCACAGCCAACACCAGTTGCCGGACCTTATCGCCACGCTTCGGAACATCGAAGCGGCGTACATGGAGTTCCGGCGGGTTCTCGGCACCGGCACCCGGCGACGGCAACGGATGCTGGCGAAGACAGAGGACGAGACCGCCCTTACGTCCTGGTTCGAACCGTTGATCGTTCCCGGGCTACTCCAGACACCCGAGTACATCGAGTGGATTCTTCGGAAGGTGATCGGGTTCTACGGCATACCCGATGATCTGGACGAAGGTGTTGCGGCGCGGGTCGAACGCCAGAACGTGTTGTACCGGGGCAAACGTCGGTTCTCGTTCGTGATCGGTGAGCAAGCGCTACGGACTACCGCCGGGGATGGCTCGGTGATGATCGGGCAGCTAGACCGGTTGCTGACCGTGATGTCTCTACCCCGGGTGGTACTCGGTGTGCTGCCGGACCAGGCTACCTACGAAGGTCCCGCCATCAACGGGTTCGTCATGTACGACACCCGGCTTGTGCTGGTGGAGACGGTCAGTGCGGAACTGACCATCACCCAGCCTCGGGAGATCGATTTGTACCGAAAGATGTTCGAAACCCTCACCAAGCAAGCCGTCTACGGCGAAGCTGCCCGGAGGTTGATCCGGGCAGCGCTGGAACGCCGTCGCGAAGGCTGAACCCGATTGGGCCTTTCTAGGTCCGAGTCCGGCCCTGTTCTATCTCGGCCCAGAAGGCCGCTGCTTGGGCTTCACGCTTGGCGTGTACCTCCTCGGGGGAAAGACTCAGTACCGTGTACAGCTTGTCTGGGACGTGGAAATTCGACTGTGGCGAGTTCTGGTTAGGTCCGGGTTTCAGTTCGAGTCGTATACCTGCGTTCATGAGTAGATTTCGGCGCTCTTCCTGGTCCATCCGCTGGTATGACTCCGCATAGGTCTCTCCTGTGGGCTCTTCGATATACCGGGCCTCCCGTTTGGGAAGTGCTTCGAGTTGCCTCCGCTTCTCGACTAGAGCCGCTAGCCGTTCCCGGTAGTCTTCTTGCCCTCCGTCGTAGTCATAAAATCCAAGGTCGTATTCATCTCGGATACTCGTCATGCTGCGGCTGACGGCTTCCAGCTCGTCGGTGTGATCCTCTCCCGGTACGAATTTCCGCACGGTGACCGGCAGATCTTCGAGTTCGTAGAGCACTCGTTCGTCTAGCAGGGTTGGACCGTGGACTCGTTGAATGTGTACCCTGTGCAGCGCGGTTTGCCGGTCTTGGGTACGCACCGGTAGTAGGAGTACTGCTTACCCTTGGCGCTGTTCACGACCCGATACAGCCGGTTTCCGCATCCGGCACAGAACCCGACACCGAGCAAAGGCGCTGCGTCGTTTGACCGTTCACGGGTTCGGGAGCGTGACCGCAGAACCTCCTGAACCTGATTCCACTCCTCATCGGTGAAAATGCCTTTTGGTGTGTTCCGGATGGGCATTCCGTCTGTGCCTCGCGCTGGCCGTCGATTGTTCTCGCGGCCACCGATGGTCTTGAACCCTTGGGTTGTAGGCGATTTGAGGATCTTTCCTACGCTGGATTGATTCCACACGTCAGATATCTCGGTTTTCCGGTTGGAGCCGTCTTTGTGGTAGTACCGGGCCGGTCCAGTCGCCAGACCACGATCGCGTCGAATTCGTGGTGACGATTCTTCAACCAGTCGCCGAGTTCTGGGCGGTCGAACGGTGAATACTTGGTGGCGGATACGTCGAGGTCGGTCGCTACACCTGCTTCTATCCATCCTCGGGCGCGCATCGCGTTTCGGCCACGTTCTACCTGTCGCGCTGGTAACGTAGATTCGTCAGTCATGACCGACAAGCGCGCTACCAGCAACGCGCGTAGCTGGTTCTCCATCGTGATTCCTTCGCTGCTGAGGTCAATCCTGGTTTGTAGAACCGAGTCGGTCCGGGGGTGGATTGATTACCAGCTGGCGACACCGTTGGCTGCCGAACGAGCGAAGCAGGCGGTGGTCGAACGTGCCGCGACCTACGCGGAACGCTGGTCGGACCACGCTCCGGTGACGGTCCAGTATCGATGAAGGGGTAGTCGTGCGTGCGAAAGTTGTGAAGGTCCTGTCGGCGGTGGGTGCGGTGCTGGTGGCCGTCGTGGTCGCCCTGCTCAGTGCCCAAGGGGGTGGGGAGGACAGCGGGTCGCCGGCCGCGGCGGCCCGGTCGCAGACCACGGTGACCTCCACATCGGCCGTTCCGAAGCCCGCACCGGGCCGGACCACGGCGTCCGATGCCCCGGTGGTGTCGAAGGTGCCCGGCGTGCCCGACCGTGCCTACGCCACACTCGCGGAGATCGATGCCGGGCGCTGGCCCGATTCGGCGAACGCGCCGGGCACCAAGGGCGGTGTCCCGTTCGGAAACCGGGAGGGCCGGCTGCCCGCCGCGGACTCCGCGGGCAAGGGGATCAAGTACCAGGAGTGGGATGTGAACCCGAAGAAACCGGGACAGTCCCGCGATGCCGAACGCATCGTCACCGGCGGCGACGGCTCGGCCTGGTACACCGGTGACCACTACGACACCTTCACCAGGATGCGCTGATGGCCGAACCGGTCCTTCTGTCCGATTTCCTCACCCTTCCGCGGCACGAATCGTCGGCCGACGCCGCACCGCCGGCCGTGGGTGTGGCGACCGTGGACGACGCCGAGTTCAGCCGGGTGCGCTACGGCGCGCCCGCCGGCTACCGGGTGCGCGAAGTCCGCGGCAGCCGGATGCGCACGGTGGCGGCGTTGTTCGACGAATTCGCGGCGGCGCTGCAGTTCCCGTACTACTTCCGGCCGAACAAGGACTCGTTCGACGAATGCCTGTTCAACCTCGAGGACCTGCTCGGGGACGCCACCGGCTATGTGGTGGCCGTACGAGATGCCGAGCAACTACTCGCGGACGAACCGGGGGAGCGGGAGTGGTTCGATTCGGTGCTCGCCGAATGCGCGGAATACTGGACCTCGCGGGAGGTGGCGTTCCGGGTCGTGCTGCAGGGGGCGCCGGAGGGGCTGACCGCGGTTCCCGTCCGCGTCTGACTGCCCCGCGGCGGAAGGTTCAGTTGCCGCGGTGCGCGAAATCCTCACCGAGCAGGACGAAGACGTCGGTGGTGTAATCGATCAGCTCGTCCCGGCCGATCGGCAGATCACCGCGCACCCAGCCGGTCAGCGTCTGGACCAGCCCGCCCACCAGATAGGTGGCCCGGAAATCGATCACCGGGTCCGGCGCCGGATCGGTGACCCCGTAGAACTCGATCCCCTCACTGGCCACCAGCCGGGCGAAGACCCGGATCGTCTCGGTGGTGCGCGCCCGTAACTGCGGGGTCGCCATCGCGGCGACCATGGTGACCTCGGTCTTGCGGGGATCGTCGGTGAGCAGATGGATACCGGCGGTGATGGCCGCGTGCGCCTTGGCCCGCGAATCGTCACCGGCGGTCTGCAGGGCCGCCGCGATCGCGGCCACCAGTTCCTCGGCGATACCGTCGACCAGCGCGGTGAGCACATCGTCCCGGCTGCTGAAACTCTCGTAGTAGTAGCGCTCGTTGAGCCCCGCCTCCGAGCACATCCCGGACACGGTGAGCTTGTCCAAGCCCTGGGTTCCGATGATCTCCAGCGCCGCGTCCAGGAGCGCGGACCGTCGTTGGGCCTGCCGTTCCTCCGCGGACAAACCGCCATAGGTGCGCTGCGCTGCCATAGCCCGAGTTTATTGGTCCGCGACGGGTAAGCAGGTGCCGGTCGCGCGGCGTAACCAGCTCACCGCGACCCCCCGCCGGCGCCGGCTCCGCACCGCCCCGGAAACCGCCGCAATCTGGGAGCACCTCTTGCCAGAAACGACCCAATTGGTGGATGCTATTGCCAGATGCGGGTGCGCAGTGCTCGACGCGGAGCGGACCAGGAGGCTGAGATGGCCGTGGACACCGGATACTTTTCCGACGACTCGATGATCAGGCGGGTGATGCGGAAACGCGCCGTAGGCCTCACCTACGGGCTGCGGGCGCTGGTGATCGGCGCGGTGAACCCCCTGCTCTATGTGGGAACCGCCGAATCGACCGAGCATCGCGACACTCCCTACACCCGGCTGGCGCTCACCGGGAAACTCTTCGAAGCCGTCTTCTTCGGCAGCCGGGAGGAGGCCGACCGGGCACTGGAGTTCACCGGGAAGAAGCACGCGAAGGTGCAGGGCCGGCTACCCGAGGACGCGGGGGCGCACCACCCGGCGGGGTCGGCCTACTCCGCCCACGACCCGCATCTGAGCTTCATGACCATGGCGTTCACCTTCGAGTCGGCCGAGGTCATGTACGACCTGCTGGTCCGTAGGCTCAGCGATACCGAACGCGAGGACCTGTACCAGGACTATGTGCGCTGGGGTGAGCTGTTCGGCATGCCGCGGGAGGCGGCGCCGGCGGACTACCGGGCATTCCGGGCGTACTTCGACAGCTACCTGGCCTCCGACGAGCTGTTCCTCACCGACGAGGCCCGCAAGGTGGGCAACTATCTGTCCGGGCACACGGTGCCCTACCCGCAGCGTGCGCCGGGCCGGCAGGTGAGTTCGGCGTACTACCTGCTGGTCCAGGGCAGCCTGCCGGGGCGGATCCGCGAAATGTACGGGATCGAGTGGAAACGTACCGACGAGATCGCCTACCGGGGGCTGGCCCAGTCGGTGCGCAATGCGCACAGCATGCCCTCGGTGCTGGTACCGCGGCCGGTGCGAACCGCGCTCAACGGGCCGAGCGCACCGGTGTATCGGCTGATCACGAAGCAGGAGCAGCGTCTGGCCCGGGAGGGGAAGCGCAGTATGCCCGGGATCGATCCGCGTCGGCACGCGCGAGTCAGGCCCGGAGGCGGTAGCGCAGCGTAACCACGCAGGGCCCCTCGCTCGTGCCCATGGATACAGCGGGCGGAGCGAAATTCGGCTCGAGCCGCATGCCAAAATCATGGGCATGTCCAGTCCTGCGCAGACCCCGGCCGCCGGGGAACGTAAACAGCGGGTGCTCTCCGGTATCCAGCCGACCAGTGCCTCGTTCCACCTCGGGAACTATCTCGGTGCCCTGCAGTACTGGGTCAATATGCAGGACGAATACGACACGCTGTACTTCATCCCGAATATGCACGCGATCACGGTGGCGCAGGATCCCAAAGAACTGCGCCGCCGCACCCGGGTCGCCGCGGCGCAGCTGCTGGCGCTGGGGATCGACCCCCAGCGCTCGACCCTGTTCGTGCAGTCGCAGGTGCCCGAGCACGCCGAACTGACCTGGGTGCTGAATTGCCTCACCGGCTTCGGCGAGGCGAGCCGGATGACCCAGTTCAAGGACAAGTCGGTGAAACAGGGGTCGGAGAACACCACCGTCGGCCTGTTCACCTATCCGGTGCTGATGGCGGCCGATATCCTGCTCTACCGGGCCCATCAGGTGCCGGTGGGGGAGGACCAGCGTCAGCATCTCGAGCTCACCCGCAACCTCGCCCAGCGGTTCAACACCCGCTTCAAGAAGACCTTCGTGGTCCCGGAGGCCCATATCGTCAAGGGCACCGCGAAGATCTACGACCTGCAGGATCCGACCGCGAAGATGAGCAAGTCCGCGAGTACGGACGCGGGTCTGATCAATCTCCTCGACGACCCCGAGGTGACGGCGAAGAAGGTGCGCTCGGCGGTCACCGATACCGAGCGCGAGATCCGCTACGACGTCGAGCACAAGCCGGGTGTCAGCAATCTGCTGGTGATCCTGTCGGCGCTGACCGAGACGCCGATCGTGACGCTGGAGAAGGATTACGCCGGCCGCGGGTACGGCGATCTGAAAGTCGACGTCGCCGACGCACTGGTCGAATTCGTCACGCCGCTTCGTGCGAAAGTGGAAGAGTACATGGCGGATCAGGGTGAACTCGATCGCATACTCGCCACGGGAGCCGAGCGTGCGCGCGAGATCGCCGGCAACACTCTCGCACAGGTTTACGACCGGGTCGGGTTCCTGACCCACTGATACCGGTCCGCGGCCGTGCGTGTGGCGATGAGGGGCGCGAACAGTGCAGGTGATCGACAACGGCAAGGCCGCAGTCCAGCGCATGGTCGGACAGCGGCCATGGCTAAACCATCTGGTGCGCGCGGCCGGTAGATATCAGAGTCAGCGCGGCGACTACTACGCGGCGGGCATCACGTATTTCACCGTGCTGTCCCTGTTCCCGCTGCTCATGATCGCCTTCGCCATCGCGGGCTTCGTGCTCGCGGGCAACGCCGACCTGCTGGGCGAACTGCAGGAGAAGGTCGTCGAGAACATCCCGGGCGAGATGGGGGATCAGCTCAACGATCTGATCGACCAGGCGGTGAACTCGCGCGGGACGGTGGGTGTGCTGGGTCTGCTCACCGGGTTGTACTCCGGTCTCGGCTGGATGGCGAACCTGCGCAAGGCGCTCACCGAACAGTGGGAGCAGCCCTCGGACGAGGACAACTGGCTGCGCACCAAACTGTCGGACCTGGGTGCGCTGCTGGGACTTTTTCTCGCCTTGGTGGTGTCGCTCGGGTTGTCGGCGGTGGCGTCGAGCCGGCTCGGCGTGCAACTGCTCGAACTGGTGGGGCTCGACGAGATGCCCGGGGTGCGTTGGCTGCTGTGGCTGCTGTCCACCGTGCTCGCCATGGTGTCCTCGTGGGCGCTGTTCGCCTGGATCATCGCCCGGCTGCCGCGGGAGCCGGTCACCCTGCGCAGTGCATTGAAGGCGGCGGCGCTGGCGGCGGTGGGCTTCGAGATCTTCAAGAACATCGCCGGGATCTATATGCGGTCGGTGTTGAACAGCCCGGCCGGTGCCGCCTTCGGCTCGATCATCGGCATCATGGTGTTCAGTTATGTGGTCTATCGGATCATTCTGTTCGCTACGGCCTGGGCGGCGACCGCGCGCGAGAACGAGCAACTGGCCTCGGTGCCGGTCCCCGCGCCGGCGCTGATCCGGCCGCGAATGGACAGCGGCCGACCGGGGTTCGCCGGTGGTGCCGCGCTGTTCGGCGCGGGCGCGCTCGCCACATTGGGAATAACCCGGTTGCGTCGCCGCCGGCGCGGTTGAGCGGCGCGCCCCGGACGTGTGTGGCGCGGGTAAGGCGGCGGATCACCAGCTGTTCGGCGGTATTTCACGTCGGCGGCCCGGGCTCGAACGACGGGCGGCCGGTGGGCGACCTATGCGAATACGCCGGCGCGGCACCGGCCCTTTTGCGGGGTCACGTGGTCACAATCGCCCGGGGAAGGTACTTACGTATATCCGGGGATAAGTGCCTACGCCCCGGAATACGGATATTTCGGTTCGTGTGACGGTGGTTCCGGGGCGGCGCTTGTCTTATGGTCCGATCCGAGGCAGCTCGATACCCGGAAATTTACCGGGGCGCAGAGTATTCGGCATCCTGCCGAGTAGAGCAGGGCCCGGTGGGTTCCGAGGCGTCGACCCGGCATCCCGCACCATGGATTTCCGGTGCACCGAAGTGCGGAAGCGGGCCGGCGACTTCTTCACCACGGACTGAACTCGGGCCGGCCGGGGCGGTGAGGACCCCCGGCCGGCGCTATCGGTGGGAGACTCCGGTCACCGCTGACGGGTGCGTACGTGCCAGGTACCGAGCAGCAGAATCGGCACCAGGATCAGGCCCGCGACCATGAGCAGCATCCACAGTTCGTCGAATTCACCGCCGCCCGGGCCCTGCGCCGAATACGCCACCGAGTCCTCCGGCGGCGGTACCGCGAGCCCCGGTGTGGTCACGGATTCGTCGTCGTCGCCGGGGATATCGCCGACCTGCGCGCCCGGAACGAGCGCGAAACCGTAGTCGAGCAACCGGGCCGCCTGCTCCCACGGGCGGATCGGCAGCACATCGGCCTGGAGCAGGGTCACCGCCAGTCTGCGGCCGTCGCGCTCGGCGGCGGCGACGAAGGTCTGGCGGGCGTCGTCGGTGTATCCGGTCTTTCCGCCCAGTGCCCCGGGATAGTTGTAGAGCAGTCCGTTGTCGTTCGCGATCGGGAAGCCGGGATGGTCCTGGTCGCCGGGGATACGCGGATCGGGCGGGTAGCCGGGGAAGTCGAACTGTTCGGTGTTGATCATCTCCGCGAACAGCGGGATCGACATGGCCTCCCGGAACAGCAGCGACAGGTCGTAGGCCGAGGTGCTCATACCGGGGCCGTCCAGCCCGGAGGGAGTGGCCGCGCGGGTGTCGTAGGCGTGCAGTGATTTCGCGAGGTCGTTCATCTTCACCACCGCCACGTCGTCGCCGCCCAGTTGAGCGGCCAGCGCGTGGGCGGCATCGTTACCCGATGCCATCACCAGGGCGTGCAGCAATTGCCGGTTGCTGTAGCGGCCGCCCGGACCGATCCCGACCCTGGTGCCCTCGACATCGGCGTCGGCCTGGGTGCCCACGACGACCTTGTCCAGGTCCAGGGTGCGTAGCGCGACGATCGACAGCAGCACCTTGATGGTGCTGGCCGGGCGGTACCGGCCGTGCGGGTCCTTGGTGGCCAGGACAGCGCCGGTGTCCAGGTCGGAGACCATCCAGGCGGTCGCGGAGATATCTGCGGGCAGTGCCGGCGCGCCGGTGGGCAGGACCACGCCGCATTCGCCGAGCCGCTTGCCGCCGACCGGGGAATCGGGGACCGACAGCGGCGTCGGCGCCGATTCACCGGGTTCCGGGACCTCGGAGGCGTCGATCGCCGGCGGCGGTTGTGTCTTCTGCGGGCACGTATCGGTGACCGGGGTGGTGAAGGGAGTGGTGGTGGGTGGCGCGGGCTGCGCTGCCGCGCTCCCGCTGACGGTGAACGGTCCGGCCGCGAGAACCGCGACGGAGAGCACCGAACCGAGGAGACGGGCGGTGCGCTGGTGTAGCAACCTGTTGTACATATCGACGCCGAGCCTAGATGGCACTGCCGGGCCTGGCCGTCCACAGCCCGCGCATGGCCGGAGCGAAGGCGGAGGTACGCCTAGAGGGCACTGCCGGGCCTGGCCCGTCCACA
>NZ_JBKOOL010000163.1:0-12781 GCF_046764065.1 Nocardia sp. NPDC002869 | reverse complement strand
GCCTGCGCGGCCGCGGCGGCGTCCAGCGCGGCCAGACCGTCCTCGGGGGTGGCGTCGGCGACCTCGCACAGCTGCTGTCCGGTCGCCGGATCCAGGACGGGCATGGTCTTCGCGGTTTCGCGGGTGCGGCCGTCGACGAAGAGGCCGGTGGGTACCGACTCGACGGCTTCCCGTTCGGCGGCGGTGAGTGTGGCTTCCGTGAGCACGGTGGGACGCTCCTCCCTGACGGCGGCCGGTCGAGCCTGGCCGGATTGTCGACAATCCTACAATAGGGGGCAGTTCTCGTGGTGGGGAAGGCTCCGATTGCGCGGTACGCGGCGACGCGGCGAGAATCCAACCCTTTAGTACTGTTAACTACTCTGTTGCCGAGAGGTGACCCGGTGCTTGCGCCCGGCGTACAGAATTTCGGTGGCGGAGTCGGGAACAGGGAATGTGAGTGCTGGATGGTTGTCGATCACGAGGTCGCGCGGAATACCCTACGACCCGGGGATTTCCCGGATGAGCGCGGCCGATTCGGCCGATTCGGCGGCAGATACGTCCCCGAGGGTCTTATGGCCGCGCTGCTCGACTTGGAGCGCGCATACGATGCCGCCCGCGCCGATCCGGCGTTCGTCCGGGAGCTGACCGGCCTGCTGCGCAGCCGGGTCGGCCGGCCCACCCTGCTGCACCGGGTGCCGCGGTTCGCGGCGCGGCTGGGTACGCCGGCGCCGACGGTCTATCTCAAACGGGAGGATATGGCCCACACCGGGTCACACAAGATCAACAACGCGCTCGGTCAGGGGTTGCTGGCCCGGCGCATGGGCAAACGCCGCATCGTTGCCGAAACCGGTGCGGGACAACACGGAGTGGCCGTCGCGACCGTGGGTGCGATGCTCGGTTTGAGCTGCACCATCTATATGGGCGCCGTCGATATGGAACGGCAGCGGGCGAATGTGATCCGGATGCGATTGCTCGGCGCCGAGGTGCGGGCGGTGGACACCGGGAACCGGCGGATCAAGGAGGCGATCACCGAATCGGTCCGCGACTGGGTGTCACAGGTGGACACCACCCACTACCTGCTGGGCAGCGCGGCCGGGCCCGCCCCCTATCCGCGGATCGTGCGGGATTTCCAGCACCCCATCGGGGCGGAGGCGCGGTCCCAGATCCTGACCGCCGAGGGCCGGTTACCCGACTACGTCATCGCCTGTGTCGGCGGCGGCAGCAATGCCCTCGGCGCGTTCCGTCCCTTCGTGGCCGATCCGGGGGTGCGGTTGCTCGGTGCGGAGGCCGCCGGGCGCGGAATGGAAACCGGCGCGCACGCGGCATCGCTGAGCGCCGGCAGTCCCGGCGAGATCGACGGCACCTTCAGCTACCTGCTGCAGGACGACGACGGCCAGATCTCCGGGACGCACAGTGTCGCCGCGGGTCTGGACTATCCGGGTGTGGGCCCGGAACTCAGCCATCTCGAGGACAGCGGCCGCCTGACCGCCGTCCCGGTCGACGATGCTCTCGCGCTGCGCGGGATGGAGGCGCTCGCGCACAGCGAGGGCATCATCCCCGCCCTGGAATCCGCGCACGCGGTGGGCTGTCTGCTCGAGCTGGCCGAGCGCGGTGACCTGGCCGCCGGGTCGGTGGTCCTGCTGTGTCTGTCCGGGCGCGGCGACAAGGACCTCGAGATCGCGGCCCAGCACCTGGGGCTTTGCTGACCTTCCGGTAGCCCGTTCTCCGATACGATGCGCGGGCTCGCGTGACCTCACTCATATCGGCATGCGGAGTGGTCGGGGGCGGGCCGTCGCGACCTGGGCAATCGGGCTGGGACCGGGAATACAGCCGCCCGAAAAGCGATTGATCTCTGCACAGCCGTAAGAAACACTGGCGCGTCACCGATGAGCCGAGCGCCGCTCACTCGTCTGTTCTGACGTACGCCGGGCAACGGTCATCGACGACCGCGCCCCGCTCACGCCAGATCGCTCACGACCTCCGGAGGTAGCCGATGCCCGCCCTGTTATCCGACCGCCGGACCGGAGGAGGTACCCCGGCCGTCGTTCGGTTGCTGGTGATCGCGACCTTCGTGGTGATCCTGAACGAGACCATCATGATCAACGCGATCCCGCGCCTGATGCACGACCTCGAGGTCACCGAACGGGCCGCGCAGTGGGTGTCGACCTCCTTCATGCTCACCATGGCGGCCGTCATCCCGGTCACCGGCTGGTTCCTGCAGCGGGTCACCACGCGGCGCGCCTACGCGCTGGCCATGGGTGTCTTCCTCGCCGGGACGGCGCTGTCGGCGGTGGCGCCCTCGTTCGCGGTACTGCTCGCCGGGCGGATCGTCCAGGCCGGTGGTACCGCGGTGATGATGCCGCTGCTGATGACGACCCTGATGACCGTGGTGCCCGAACGCGACCGCGGCCGGGTCATGGGCAATGTCACCCTGGCCATTTCGGTGGCTCCGGCCATGGGACCGGTCATCTCCGGTCTGGTTCTGCAGGTCGCCTCGTGGCGCTGGCTGTTCATGCTGGTGCTGCCGATCGCGGGCGCGGTCACCTGGTTCGGGTTGCGGCGGCTGGAGAACATCGGGGAACCGGAGACCGGTTCGATCGACTGGTTCAGCGTGGTCTTCGCCGCGCTCGGTTTCGGCAGCCTGGTGTACGGGTTGAGCCGATTCGAAGCGGGCACGGTCGCCACCCCGATCCTCATCACCGTCGCCGGTGCCGTCCTGATCGGCCTGTTCGTCGCCCGGCAGCTGTGGTTGCAGCGGCACGGCACTCCACTGCTGGATCTGCGGATCCTGCGCTCGCGCACCTACAGCCTGGGCCTGGTCCTGATGGCGGTGGCGTTTCTGGCCATGCTCGGCTCGATGATGCTGCTGCCGTTGTATCTGCAGAACCTGCGCGGTCTGTCGCCGTTGGAGACCGGGCTGCTGGTCATGCCCGGCGGTCTGGCCATGGGTGTGCTCGGCCCGGTGATCGGCCGCCTGTTCGACCGGTTCGGTGGCCGCGTCCTGGTGATCCCGGGGGCGATCGGGATCACCGCCGCGCTGGCCGGTTTCACCCAGATCTCGGTCACGATGCCGTACTGGCAGCTGCTGGCCCTGCACATCCTGCTCATGCTGTCACTCGCCGCGGCCTTCACGCCGGTGTTCACCCTCGCGCTCGGGGCCCTGCCGGAGGACCTCTACTCGCACGGCAGCTCGATGCTGGGCACGCTGCAGCAGGTCGCCGCCGCGCTGGGGACGGCGCTGGTGGTCACCGTGATGGCGAGTCGCACCAGTGCGCTGCAGGCCACGGGTATCGATACGCTGACCGCGCAACTCGACGGGATGCGGCTGGCCTTCGTGGTATCGGCGGCGCTGTCGCTGGTGGTGATCGTGACGGCGATCCTGCTGCCCAACCGGTCCGGCGCACCCGGCGGAACCGGCGACACCGAGCATCCCGAACCCGAGCTCGCGAAGATCTGACCGCCCGCGGGCCCGGGTAGGTGCCCGACGTGGTCCGCGCCGCCGGCGTCCGGAAATCTCCCGGCGCCGGCGGCCGCCGGGCTTCGGGCCGGCAAGGTCGCGGTGGCCTACGGCCGGGCCGGTGTCCGGCGCCGGAGCGGGCCGGACACCGCGTAGATTCGGCGATATGTCGAGGCAAGACGGCGGTGCTGCCGCGAACCACCAGCCGCTGCTGGTATTGGGGAAGATCACCGAGATCCTCGATGCCTTCTCCCTGGCCCGGCCGTCGTTGACACTGGGCGAGATCCAGAAGGCTACCGGATTGCCGACCTCCACGGTGCAGCGACTGGTCACCAATATGGTGGCGCAGGGCCTGCTGGACCGGGCGGGGGACCGGATCCGGGTCGGGCTGCGGATGAGCTATTGGGCGGCGACGGCGGTCAAGGGACGGGACCTGCTGGCGATCGTCGATCCGGTACTGCGCGAGATCCGGGACGAGACGGGGGAGACCGCCTGTGTTTTCCGGGCCGAACACGGTTTCCGGGTGTGCGTGGCCATCGCCGAGACCCGGCACGCGCTGCGCCGGGACATGTACGTGGGCAAGATCATTCCGCTCTACGCCGGGTCGGCGGGCCGGATCCTGCTGGCCTGG
Organism: Nocardia sp. NPDC002869; assembly: GCF_046764065.1. Classification (NCBI taxonomy): domain Bacteria; kingdom Bacillati; phylum Actinomycetota; class Actinomycetes; order Mycobacteriales; family Nocardiaceae; genus Nocardia; species Nocardia sp. NPDC002869. The sequence continues at coordinate 8,714 of NZ_JBKOOL010000163.1, read as the reverse complement.
GATCCCGAACTCGCCGAGCGGGTACTGGGGGCACCACTGGAACCGCTGACCGAGGGCACCGTCACCAGCCCACGGGAACTGCGGTCGCTCATCTCCCGGGCGAAGGCCGACGGCTACGCGATCAGCGCCGGAGAGCGGGAGGATTCGGCATCGGGGCTGTCCGCGCCCATTTTCGACGCGGCCGGAAGAGCGGTGGCGGCGTTGACGATCAGCGGCCCCACCCTGCGGATGCCGTTGACGCAGTGCGAGGCGTGGGTGGACCTGCTCGTCGGCTACGCCGAACAGGTCACCCGCACCCTCGGCGGCCGTATTCCGGCCGCCGACCCCGGGCCCGCCGCGGTCAGTGCGCCCGCGCCTCCGGGTTGACCGGGTACGGCGGCAGTTCGTCGCGGAGCATGGCTACCGCGTTCTCCGCGCAACGGCGGGCCATTTCGGCGCGTACCGGTACCGTGGCGCTCCCGACATGCGGTAGCAGCACGGTATTGGGCAGTTCGGCCAGGCCCGGCGCCAGCCGCGGTTCGTCCTCGTACACATCCAATCCCGCGCCCGCGATGGTCCCGTCGCGCAGGGCCGTGACCAGCGCCCGCTCGTCGACGATCGGTCCGCGCGCGGTATTGATCAGAATCGCCGACCGTTTCATCGACCGGAGCGCGGATTCGTCCACGAGATGGCGGGTCTCGGCGTTCAGCGGGACATGCAACGAGAGATAGTCGCTGGTGGCGACCAGTTCCGGCCATGGCAGCTGCTGCACCCGGCCGGCGAACTCGCCCAGTTCCTCCTCGCTCACCACCCGGTCACCGGGCGGGCGTGGGGAGAACACCACGGTCATTCCGAAAGCGAGCGCGCGCCGCGCGGTGGCGCGGGCGATCCGGCCGAAACCGGCCAGGCCCAGGGTCCGGCCGCTGACATCGTGGCCCAGCAGCAGTTCCGGTTCCCAGCCGTGGAACTCGCCGGACCGGACGAAGGTATCGGCCTCCACACACCGGCGCGCGACCGCCAGGATCAGCAGCAGGGCGATATCGGCGGTCGCGTCGGTCAGGACGCCGGGGGTATTGCCCACGACGATCGAGTTCGCGGTGGCCGCCGCGATATCGATATTGTTGTATCCCACCGCGAAATTGCTGATCCCGGTGATCTTCGCCCGGTCCAGCAACTCCGCGTCGAATTCGTCCCGTAACTGCGCCACCACCACCCGGTAGTCCCCGGACGCGCAGGCGTCGGCCAATTGCTCACGGCTCATCGCGGTCTCGGCCACTGTCACCGACCCGGCGGCTTCGAGTAGCCGCATCCCGGGATCGGGCAGTGGGGTGGTGACGAGGAAATCCGCGGCCGTCACGACTGCTCGCCGATCACCCAGTCGAAGGCCCGGGCTTTCGAGCGGGCCCCCTGCGCGGTCTTGGACCGGTTGGGTTCGCCCAGGTCGGCGAGCAGCGACTCCCCGGTCTCGACCACGGTCGCCAGGATCGCGGGAGTGAGCCAGTCGGGGCGGATGGCGAACAGCAGGTCCTCGGTCGCGGTGTTACCGCTCGCGCCCGGGGCGAACGGGCAGCCGCCCAATCCACCCAGCGACCCGTCCACCAGCGTGGCGCCCGCGTCGATGGCCGCCAGCGTGTTCGCGACCCCCAGGCCCCAGGTGTCGTGACCGTGGTAGACGATGCGGCGCGGCGGGGTGTCGGCGCGGACGCCCGCGACGAGCTGCCGTACCTGGGCCGGGACGGCCTGGCCGAGGGTATCGGCGAGGACGATATCGGCGGCGCCGTCGGTCCGCGGATCCGCCGCGATACCGAGCACCCGGGCCGGATCGACGACACCTTCGAAGGGGCAGGTGAACGCGGTCGCGATACACAGCTGAATGGTGCCCCCGCAGTCGCGGGTCAGTTCGATCGCCGCGGGCATGGCGGCGACGCTGTTCTCGGTGGTGCGCCCGATATTGGCCTTGTTGTGCGAATCCGACGCCGACAGGCAGTACTGGAAATTACGCGCACCCGCCGCGGCCGCCTTCTCGATATGCCGTGGCGTGGCCACCCACACCCAGCATTTCGCGAGTTCCTCGGGCGTCAGCGCCGCGATCACGTCGAGCGAATCGGCCAGCGGCGGCACCAGGTCCGGGCGGGCCATGGAGCCGATCTCGAGCTCGGGAACGCCGAGCGCGAGCAGATCGCGGACCAGTGCCACCTTCCGTTCGGTATCCAGTGGTTTGCCGGTGAGCTGCAGCCCGTCGCGCAGTGTCACGTCGCGCAGCTGCGCCGCCGGTGTGTAGGCGAAGGTCATACCATAACCCCTGTTTCCGAAGCGCCTGTGACGGCATCGATCTCGTCGTCGGTGAGGCGCAGTACCGCGGCGAGTACTTCGCGTGTGTGTTCACCCAGGTCGGGGCCGATTGTACGGATCGGCAGCGAGGCCCCGCCGTCTCCCGCAGCATCACGCCGGTCAGCACGCCGAAGGCGGTCAGCAACCCGACCTCGGCCATGATGTCGCCGAAACCGGTGGCGATCGTTTCGACGGTTTTCTCGGTACCCAGACCCGCGGTGAGCCCGAGATAGGACGAACCGAGGACGAGCGCTACCGCCGGGTTGATTTCGAATCGGATGATGAGCACGACCACCGCGAGGACCGCGGCGCCCGTGTTGACCGTCGTTGCAAGGTCTGACATGTGCATATCCCATCGAGTCGCACCGGGCCGGGCGTTGCTCCCGCGCTGGCGGCGCAGAAGGCCTCTCGTGACGCAGGCCACAGCGGATTCACATTATGAGCACATACTCACGATATAGGCAATCGGCGTGCCGTTGGAGTCGCGTGTGCTGCGCGGTTGTTGCCCGCCTGCCGCCCGGTGGATACGGTGGGCTCGCCACGGACCGCAGCGCGATGACGCGGGCCGTGCGGCGTCTGTCTCATCCGGTCTGTCCCATCCGGCCACCTCGGCCTGTTATCGCTCGACTCGTGCGAACCCGAAACGGAACACGGAGGACACGCAATGCCGATACGTGAAACTCCCTGGCCGGCCGGCACCCCGTGCTGGACCGATTGCCAGGTCGACGATACGAAACGCGCCCGTGAGTTCTACGGCGACCTGTTCGGCTGGGAGATCGCCGACAGCGCGCCGGAAGCCGGGGGCTACCTGATGGCGCTGCGCAACGGTCGCCCGATCGCCGGCATCGGCCCCAAACCGCCCGGGCAGCCGATGCCCTCGGCATGGACCACCTATATCGCCACCGACAATGCCGACGACACGGCCGCCGCGATCGCGGCGGCCGGCGGCACCGTGGTCATGGCACCGTTCGATGTGCTGGATGTGGGGCGGATGCTGGTGGCCACCGATCCCACCGGGGCGGCGTTCGCGGCGTGGCAGGCGAAGCAGCATTTCGGCGCGGCGGTCTACAACGAGCCGGGCGCCTACTGCTGGAACGAACTGCACACCGACGGTTATCGGCGCGCGCAGGAGTTCTACGCCCAGGTGTTCGGCTGGACGTTCACCGAGATCGGTGACGGGGTGAACGTCGACTACGCGACCTTCGCCCTTGCTCCCGACGGGGAACCGGTCGGCGGTCTGAACGATTCCACCAAGAACCCGGGCGCCGGGCCGTCGTACTGGCTGAGCTGGTTCCAGGTCGAGGACACCGACGCGATCCTCGCCTCGGCGACCGGCCTGGGCGCGACCTTGCTGATGGGTCCCGACGACAGCCCCTTCGGACGGATGGGCGTACTCACCGCGCCGCAGGGCGAAACCTTCGGCGTGATCGATACCGCGCGGGCCACCGAGATGCCGTCCTGACCGGCCCGCCCGGCCGCCGCGCGGGGCGGCCGGACGGGTGGACGGACAGGCCGCATTGTTCACCCACACAGTGCGTGGGTGAGCACATTGCGAACATCCACGGTGGAAAGCGTGCCGGTCAAGGAGAAGGTGACCGCGAGCCCCGGGGCGGCGGCGCCGGAGATGGCAGAAAAGCCGTAAATGCTACCGAGGTGGCCGACATATTGCCGGCCGCACGGCAGCTCGGTGTACGCAATGCCGAGCCCGTAGGACATGCCGTCACCGCGGCCCATATCGCTCCCGTCGAGCATCTGCGGCAGTAGGTCCTGCGGCACCACCCGACCGGACAGCAGCGCGAGGAAGAACCGGTTCAGGTCGGCGCCGGTGCTGATCAGCGCGCCGGCCGCCCACGGCAGCGACGGCTCCACCCGCGTCACATCGGTAACGGTGCCGTCGACGGTGGCGTAGCCGGTCGGATGCGGGTCGCGCAGACCGGTTTCTCCGGTGGCCGGAAGATAGGTGTCCCACAGTGCCAGCGGAGAGAGAATACGGTCGCGCAGCTCATCGGTGTAACGGTGTCCGGTGACCGCCTCGATCAGCATGCCGGCGACGATGTAGTTGGTATTCGTGTACTTGAATCGAGTGCCGGGGGCGAACTGCGCGGGTTGCCGCAGGGCGGCGGCGATCTCCTGTGCGGGGGTGTAGGTGCGGCCGTCCTGTGCCGCCTCGTACTCGTTCGTCTCCGCGGTTCCGGGCAGTTCGGGCAGTCCGCTTCGATGGGCCAGGATCTGGCGGACGGTGAGGGCGTGCTCGTCCACCCCGGCACCGATGAGCAGACCGGGCAGGTACGTGTCGATCGACCGGTCGAGGTCGATCCTGTGTTCGGCGACCAGTTGCAGCACAATCGCGGCGGTGAAGGCCTTGGTGACGCTACCGACCCGGACATGCTGGGGACGATCGGTAGGGATCGGGGTCCCGGCGGCGATATCGGAGAGGCCCGAGGTGGCGACGACGGTCGCGTCGTTCTCGGTCAGCGTGGCAATGGCCCCGACAGCACCCGCGCGGACCACCGCGTCGAGGTCGCCTTGCACGCTGTCCACGCGGGCGACGGCAACCGAAGGCGCCGGGGCGGGCTCGACCGAGCTCGTCGTGCAGGCAGACAGCAGCACCGCCACTGTGCAGAGCGGTAGGACGATGGCTCGTAAACCCATGATCCGATAGTTACGGGCTGTGCGCGTCGGCGGCACCGCGCGCCCGCGATCGGCGTCGCGCGGTGCCGACGGAGCCGGTCAGGTGCCGCGGTCGCGGCGTTCGGTCCGGTCCACGCGTTCGTTCGCCAGATTGTCGTCGTCGGCCGGCGGTTCCGGGTCGTGCCATTCCTCGGCCCGGCTCGACCGGTTACCCCGCAGGGTGCCCTGTAGTTGGTGGGCCAGCTCGTCGTCGCGGGCCGGACCGTGCTTGCTGCTTCCTCGCTCCATATCGTTCTCCTACCTCGTTCCGGGGGGTGGGTTCAGGCGTAGCGCAGCAGCGCCCCCACTCCCTCCCGTGGCGCGGTCTCCGCGCCGATCGGGGTCACCGTGCCACCGCGCACCAGCGCCGCCACCGGCAGCGCCTCGTCCGCGCGGCAGGTTGTGCCGGTGGCCGTGCCCGGGGCGCCGAGCGCGGCCGGGTCGCGTAGCGGTCCGGGATCCATGCGGACGGTGCGATCACCGAGCGCGTCGGCGTTGATCAGCACGTTCTCCGCGTTGGCGGCCAGCAGGGCGCAGACCGTTTCGGGCAGTCCCGTGACGGCCAGGCCCTCGTCGCGGCCGTGGGCCTTGTCGAAGCGCGCCGTGATGTCCGCGCGTTGCCGGTCGGCCTCTTCGGTGACGACTTCGCGGACCGCGTCGTCGAGTTCGCTGTCGCCGGAGCTCTCGGCGCGGCCGCCGGCCTCGACTTCCACCACTCGCGCGCCGGTGGAACCCAGCGCACCGTGGACCGCGGACCGGGCGTCGGGCTCCCCGGCCAGCACCACCACCTGCGCATGGACGCGCCGGGCGACCCGGGTGAGTTCCTCGGCGACCTCGCCCGCGTTGCGCCGGGCCGTCTCCTCCACCCGGCGCTGCATCGAACGATGCGACCAGCCGCCACCGTGGCGCACCTTGTGCACCGGATGCGCGGTGCCCTCGACCGATTCCTCGACGACCTCGCCGTGCTCGTCCACGCCGTACATATCCGAGCCGACCCGGTCGACGACCGCCACCGCGTGCGGTACCTCGCCGGCCTCGTGTTCGATGAGCGGCAACAGGTAAGGCAGCGGGGACACCCGCACGATCTCCGGCTGCGGACGTCCGGGTAACCGCCGGTCGATGAGCACCGACTCGGCGTCGGCGACCAGGAACCGCCCGGCCCGGCCCGGCTCGGGCGGCCGGCCGGTGACCGCGGCGCCGAGCACCGTGATCATCTGCTCCGAAGCGCCCTCGGCGGCCAGTCGCTCGGCGAGCGCCCGCCAGCGCAGAGCGCGTTGCCGTTCGGCATCCTCGGTGTCGTGTTCGGCGTCGATGTACAGCGAGGCGAACGGTCCGGGCCGTTGCGCTACTTCTCTGATACTCATGCCAGTCACGGCGGGCGCGTACCCGGCCACAGCGGATCGAATCCGGCTCCGGCCAAATCACCGGGACCGGCCCGACCGGCGGCCGGGCCGCCCGGGCCCGCCGCCGGTCAGGCCGGCTGCGGACTCAGTTTGCGTAGCGGTTCGTCCAGTTCCGCGCGGTAGAAATCGATGAACCCGTCCGGGTCCGGTCCGGCGTTCTGCATCACCAGATGATCGAACCCGGCGTCCACGAACGGCTGCGCGACGTCGACGTAGCGCTGCGGGTCCGGCCCGCAGGCGAACTTCTCCAGAATGTCCTCCTCGCGGACCGTCGCCGAGGCCGCCGCGAAATTCACCGGGTTCGGCAGTTCGCTCATCACCTTCCAGCCGGTGAGCGCCCAACGCGAGGTGTCCAGGGCGGCCCGGGCCGCGGTGTGCTCGTCGGGCGCCCACGCCATCGGCACTTCGGCGTAGCGAGGGCCGGTGCCGCCCGCCGCCTCGTAATCCGAGACCAGATGCGGTTTCGGTTCGGTGGCGAAGAGCCCGTCACCCAGCTCGCCGGCGATCTCGGCGGCATGGCTGCCACCGGCGGCCACCGCGATCACCGGCAACTCGTCGGGCAGGTCGAACACGCGGGCATCGGACAGTTTCAGGAACTTGCCGTCATAGGAGCGGTAACCGCCCTCCCACAGCGACCGGATGATCTCCAGCGCTTCCCGCAGCAGTTGGTGGCGGCCGGCGACATCGACCGGGAACCCCTCACCCACGATATGTTCGTTGAGCCGCTCCCCGGCGCCGAGCCCCAAGGTGAACCGGTTCCCGGACAGGATCGCGAGCGTGGCGGCCGCCTGCGCGATGACCGCGGGGTGGTACCGCACGGTCGGACAGGTGACCCCGGTGGCGAGTCCGATCCGATCGGTCTCCGCGGCGATGGCGCCCAGTACCGTCCAGGCGAAGGGGGAGTGGCCCTGGTTGTCCAGCCACGGGTGGAAATGGTCACTGATCTCGACGAAATCGAATCCCGCGGCTTCGGCGCGGACAGCCTGCCGGACCAGTTCGCCCGGGCCGAAGCCCTCGGCGGCGAGTTTGTAGCCGATCTGCATGGTTCCTCCGAACGCTGTAGTCGTCGATGGCCACCGCGAGTTGGATCTCACGGCGGGGCGGCGTCGGACGCAGGCGCGATACCCGGTGGGCCGCGCGGGAAACGGGAAGGGCTCCCTGCGCCGGTCGGCGCAACGAGTGGTCAGGCCGAGGGATAGGGGGGAACGCCGGTGGGGGTGCGTGTCACGGTGGCGCCGGCCCGCGTGGCGAGCGCCGCGAACGCGACGGCGTCCCGCACGGCCGCGCCCCCCGGATCATTGTTGAAATAGACGAAGACGTCCTCGGCGTCGGACCAGGTCCCGGTGAGCCGCTCGGCCCAGGTGCGCAGCGCGCGCGGCCCATAGCGGGGCGCGGGTGCCGCCCGTCCGCGATGCAGTCGAAGGTAGCCCCAATCGGTGGTCCGCCGGCGTGGGGTCACCGGGCGCGAGCCGGCGTCGGCCCAGCAGAGTGCGGCGCCGTGGTCCTCGAGCACACCGCGGATGCGCGGCGACCACCACGAATCGTGCCGGGGCTCCACCGCGACCCGGATATCACGGGGGAAACAGCGCAGGCAGGCGTCGAGCAGGCCCGGGTCGGCGCGCAGCGTCCCGGGAAGTTGCAGCAGCACCGGTCCGAGCCGCGGTCCCAGACCGCCCGCGTGGCGCAGCAACCGGGCGACCGGTTCCTCGGGGTCGCGCAGGCGTTTCATATGGGTCAGGAACCGGCTGGCCTTGACCGCCACGACGAAGTCGGCGGGTGTCCGCTCGCGCCAGGCCTCGAAGGTCTCCCGGGTGGGCAGCCGGTAGAAGGCATTGTTGTTCTCGACGGTCGCGAAACCCGCGGCATAGTGTTCCAGCCACAGCCGTTGCGGGCACCGGTCCGGATAGAGGACACCGCGCCAGTCCCGGTACTGCCAGCCCGAGGTGCCGATGTGCAGCGTCATCGCCGGATCACCGGCTCTTCGCGGCGAGGCCCGGGACCATCGGGGTGACGTGGTGCTGCACGATCCGGAGACCGGGCCCTCGCGGCCTCCGCCCCGGGGCCGGGTGGTGACGCGTCCACGACCCGGAACGGTCCGGTCGCCTGCATGTGTTCATGAGTAGCGGCTACCCCGGCGGCCTGCACCCATGCCCTCGGCGGTACCGACCCGGGGCGCGCAGCGAACCGGTAGCCCCGGTTGTCGCCGAGCGCGGGTTGTTGCGGGGCCCCGGTTGTCGCCGAGCTTGGGCTGTTGCGGGGCCCCGGTTGCCGAGCCTGGGTTGTTGCGGGGCCCCGGTTGTCGCCGAGCTTGGGTTGTTGCGGGGCCCCGGC
>NZ_JBKOOL010000162.1:0-12902 GCF_046764065.1 Nocardia sp. NPDC002869 | reverse complement strand
ACCCCGGGCGGGTGGTGCGCGGGGGGGGGGGGGGGGGGGGGTGGCGCACCGGGCCGGAGGCGGGCGAGACCGCCCCGGCCGGCGAAGCGCGGCTCCTGCTGCCCGGCTCGATCTCGATCGCCCGGACGATCCTGGAATCCTGGGTCGCCGCCGGGTAGGGGTTCGGCAGGGCCGGGCGAACCGATACCCGGCCGCTCCCGGCGTGGCGATGTTCACCCAGCGCGAAGACCGTCCGGGGAGGCGGACCGGGCGGTTCGCCGCGCCTACTATGGACGACATGCAGCTTCACGAAGCGCCCGACAACGGTGCGCGCGCGCTCCCCGGACACCACCCGGACGCTATGCCGGCGGGTGAGGCGGAATGAGTGACCTCCCGTTCGGCTTCTCGCACGGCGACGACGACGATCGCGGCCGCGGCGACAAACCGGGCGGCGGCGGTAACGATCCCTTCGGCTTCGGTGCCGGCGGCGCCGGGTTCGATCCCGCGGCACTGGGCCAGATGTTTTCCTCACTGGGCCAGATGCTGAGCGGGATGGGTCAGGGTATGTCCGGTGGTGGCGGTGGTGGCCCGGTCAACTACGACGTGGCCAAGCGGCTGGCCCGCCAGCAGCTCGGGAAGACCGTCTCACCCGTGTCCAGCGGTACCGCCGCCGCGGTCGCCGATGCCGCGCACCTGGCCGAACTGTGGCTCGACGACGCGACCACCTTCCCGGCCGGTGCGACGAGCACCGTCGCCTGGACCGCCGACGACTGGATCGAGAAAACCCTGCCGACCTGGCAGCGGTTGTGCGATCCGGTGGCCGAGCAGATTTCCGGTATGTGGACCGCCGGGCTGCCCGAGGAGGCCCGCGAGATGGCCGGCCCCATGATGGGGATGCTCGGGCAGATGGGCGGGCTGGCCTTCGGCTCCCAGCTCGGCCAAGCGCTCGGCCAGCTGGCCAAGGAGGTGCTGACCGGTACCGATATCGGCCTGCCGCTGGGTCCGGCCGGTACCGCCGCCCTGCTGCCCACCGCCATTTCGGAGTTCAGCGAGGGACTCGAGCAGCCGGAGAGCGAGATCATGGTGTTCCTCGCCGCCCGCGAGGTCGCCCACCAGCGGCTGTTCGTTCATGTGCCCTGGTTGCGCCAGCAGGTCCTCGGCGCCGTCGAGGACTACGCGCGCGGGATCACCATGGACTTCTCCGCCCTCGAGGACGCCGCCCGCAATCTCGATCCGTCCGCGCTCACCGATCCGTCCAAGCTCGAGGAGATCCTCGCCCAGGGCAGTTTCGAGCCGCAGACCACGCCCGAGCAGAAACAGGCGCTGGACCGGCTGGAAATTCTGCTCGCCCTCATCGAGGGCTGGGTCCAGGTGGTGGTGGCCGCGGCCGTGGGCGATCGACTGCCGGGTGCGGGCGCGCTCGCCGAAACACTGCGCCGTCGCCGGGCCACGGGCGGTCCCGCCGAGCAGACCTTCGCCACGCTGGTCGGTCTGGAATTGCGTCCGCGCAAACTGCGCGAGGCGGCCACCCTGTGGCAGCGACTCACCGACGACGCCGGTATCGACGCGCGTGACGGGGTGTGGGCGCATCCCGATCTGCTCCCCGCCACCGCAGATCTCGACGCGCCCGCCGGGTTCATCGACTCGGTGATCGGCGGTGGTGCCGGCGCGTTCGACGACCCGCTCGCGCAGTTGGCCGCCACCGAGGCCGCCGAACGTGAGGCGGCGAAGGCCGAGGGCGAGAGCGACAAGGGCGGCGAGCAAGGTCCCGAATCCGATCCGGAGGATCCGGAATCGGGTAAGAAGTAGCGGATCGACAGGCCCCGGCGGTAATTCCGGGGCCTGTTCCGTACGACTTTCCACGGGCGCCGCGCAGCTGTCGCGGACATCCGCTCACCTCGGGAAACGGAGTTGTCCACAGGGTGAGAGCCTGTGGACAACCCGGTGTGCGAACCCGTTGTGCCGCAATAGCGCTCGCATACTTCCGGTATGACGATGCTCCGGCCACGCGGTCCCCTGCTGCATCCCCGGGTGCCGATCCTGGTCCGATCCACCGGGCAGGTCCAATTGGGCTGGGATCCCGATACCGCGGTGCTCTGTGTGGCGCCGGGACTGGAGACCCAGCAGGTGCTGGGTTTCCTCCGCCTGATCGACGGACTGAACAGCAAACCCGCGATCATCTGGCGGGCCCGCTCGCTCGGTGTGGAACCCGCGCAGGCCACCGCCCTGTTCGAGATGATCGATACCGCGGGCCTACTGGTCCACCCGCCCCGCCCGGCCGGTCGCGTGCGGTCGATCCGGGTGCACGGCATCGGTCCGCTCACCGACGCGATCACCGCGGGTCTGCGCGATCTGGGAATCCGTCCCCAGCGCTCGCGCGACTACCGCGGTGAGATCGACGGCCGGGCCCGGCCCGCCGACCTCGTGGTGCTCGCCGACGCCCTGATCCCCGATCCCCGGTTGGTGCGCGATCTGTCCCATGCGCGGACCGCCCATCTCGTCGTGCGGCTCCGCGACGGGAAGGGGATCGTCGGACCGCTGGTCCAGCCGGGCCGGACCAGCTGCCTGCGCTGCGCGGACCTGACCAGAGTCGATCACGACGCGGAATGGCCGCGACTGGCCGCGCAACTGCTCGGACGGACCGGTCATGCGAGCCCCGCCGGAATCGCCGCGGTGGCCGCGCTCGCGCTGGGCGAACTCGAGACGATCATCGCCTGCGAGCCGCGTTTCCCGCCGGAAACGCTGAACAGAACCCTCGAGCTGGATCTCGATACCCGGTCTCTCGATCGCCGGCTATGGGCGCCGCACCCCCGCTGCGGTTGTCTCGGAAGCACCGTCGGCGAGACCGTGTGATGACATTCACAGTCGGTGACGAGGGTAATTCTCTCCGGTTTTCCGTGGCAGTGAAGCGGGGTTGTCGGCCATTATGGGGGAGTGTCTGAGATCGTGCGCCGGCCCATGTCCCGCAATGCGAAGTTGGCCAAGATCCCGCTGGGAGTAGCGGGGCGCGCCGCGGTCGGTTTCGGCAGGAAGCTCGCGGGTGGCGATCGTCAAGAGATCAATACGGAGCTGAACCAGAAGGCGGCCGAACAGCTGTTCGCCGTACTCGGGGAACTCAAGGGCGGCGCGATGAAATTCGGGCAGGCCCTCAGTGTGATGGAGGCCGCGGTACCGGAGGAGTTCGGCGAGCACTATCGCGAGGCGCTCACCAAACTGCAGGCCGCCGCGCCCCCGATGCCCGCCGCCACCGTGCACCGCGTCCTCGACCAGCAGCTCGGTACCGATTGGCGTAAGCGGTTCCGGTCGTTCGAGGACACCCCGGCCGCGTCGGCGAGTATCGGCCAGGTGCACCGGGCGGTGTGGTCGGATGGGCGGCCGGTCGCGGTGAAGGTGCAGTACCCGGGGGCCGACGAGGCGCTGCGCGCCGATCTGCGCACGCTGAACCGGATGACCGGCCTGTTCGCGAAGGTCATTCCCGGCGCCGACGTGAAACCGCTGCTGGCCGAGATCACCGAGCGCACCGAAGAAGAGCTGGACTATCGCAACGAGGCCGCGAATCAGCGGGCGTTCAGCAAGGCCTATGACGGGCATCCCGAATTCGTGGTGCCCAAGGTGGTCGCCAGTGCGCCGAAGGTGATCGTGAGCGAATGGCTCGACGGCACACCGGTTTCCACCATTATCAGCGCCGGCCAAGCCGATCCGGAGGGTACCCGTACCCTGCGCAACCGGGTGGCCGGGCTGATGGGCCGGTTCCATTTCTCCGCCCCGGAAACGGTGGGTCTGCTGCACGCCGACCCGCATCCGGGCAATTTCATGATCACCCCGGAGGGCAAGCTCGCGGTGATCGACTACGGCGCCTGCGCACCGCTGCCGGGCGGATTCCCGGACCTGCTGGGCCGGATCCTCGGGCTGGCGGTCGCCGAGGAGTACGGCGAACTCACCGAGATCCTGCACGCCAACGGCTGGGTGCAGCCGGGCCGGACGCTCACCGAAACCGAGATCGAGGAGTACCTGCGCCCGTTCACCGACCCGATTCGCACCGAATCATTCCACTTCACCAGGCGCTGGATGCAGCGGGTGGCGGGTAAGGCGACCGATTACTCCTCGCCGGAGATGAAGACCGCGCGGGCGATGATGTTGCCCGCCGAATACGTGATGATCTTCCGAGTACTGGGCGGGTCCCTCGGTATCTGTGCCCAGCTCGATGCCGAGGTGCCGTTCATGCAGTTGGCCGCGACCTGGCTGCCCGGTTTCCGGGAGCAGCGGGACAGCGCCTGAAAAGTATTACAGCGCAGAAGTTTTCCGGATTCCGGTGATCGCCGCGCGCATATCGATTCCGGTACAGAAGCGAACGAGCCGCTCATCGACGAAGCGATGAGCGGCTCGTTTCCGGTGTGGGTGGATGTCCGCGAGGGACAGGGAGTGCCGGTCAGACACAGCTGGCGACCTTGCGCGGCCGGCCCCGCGGGCGCTTACGGGCGATGACGACCCCCTGGTCGAAGATCTCGCCGCCCCAGACGCCCCACGGCTCCCGCCGATCGATGGCCGCGGTCAGGCAGCCCTTACGGATCGGGCAGGACGCGCACAGCGCCTTGGCCTCTTCCAGCTGGACCGGGCTCTCGGCGAACCACAGGTCGGGATCGCCCGCTCGGCAGGGCAGGACGCGCTGCCGCTGGCCCCGCGGATCGGTTGCCACGGTGCTACACGCCACATCAGTGGTGGCCGACGGCCAGCTCTGGGTGGTGGTGACCACGTCGTTCTCCTTCAGCTTGTTGTGCAGCGGTTCGGTGTTCGTGCTGCGAAACCGATGCCTTGTGGGCTGAAGGCCAAAAAAATTCTGGCCACGGTTTCGCATCTGCGTCCCGTGGCCAGGAGGTGTGGGGTTGATCCCTACCTTGGTCGGCTGTGGGGCCGCCTGTTCACGGTCGCTCGGTGTCCATTGCGAAGGCTTTCCAGTCGCTTATCTGCCACTGCGGGTGCCGCGGCGGGATCGATGGCGAAGGAGCCGGCGGCTGCCAGAGCAGCCCCCGGGTGCCAGTTCACGATGGACCGGTCCTGCGATTCGACGATGCTCGGCTGATGCGAATAGCGGATACGTGCCTGCTCACCGGCAATATCGAGGCAGGACAGGCCGGTCCCCTGCAAAGCGAGGAACCCCCGGGAAGCAGCGGACGACCGCATATTCGGCGCTACGGTGACGAAGCCGTAGTTCGTTGTGCCGTTCATCTGACTGCCTCCCTCCTGTGCTCGTGATCTCAACTGTGTGTCAACTGTGCGCGTGGATGTGCCCTCCCGAGCGCGATTTCCACCTTAAGCAATCTTGCCGGAGTCGACAACCTATTTTCTACCTGCAGTTTTTGCCGAATTCATGGCTACCGGCCGGCGATCGAACGGCGCCGGGACCGGATGATGGCCAGCACCTCGGCCCCGTACTTGCGCATCTTGCTCTCGCCGATACCCAGTGCGGCCAGCGCGGCTTCGTCCTCGGGTAGCTGCTCGGCGATCGCGGTGAGCGTGTTCACACCGAGGATCCCGCGCGGATCCACGGCGAGTTCGGCCGCCTTCTCCCGGCGCCAATCCTGGAGTGCGCCGAGCAGTTCCGTATCCGGTTGTCCCACACAGTTCTTGCACCGGCGCAGCAGCAGTGCCTCCGAATCGAGCAGCGCACGACGGCATATCCGGCACACCGGCCGGTTGGCGTCCGCGGCGGGTCGCGCCGGGGCGGCGACCCGGGACGCGGGGGAGCCGTCGGGCACCAGCCCGGCAAGGAACCGGGAGCGCCGCCGGGGCCGGCGGTCACCGTCCCCCCGGCTCAGTGCCCATGACAACCGCAAGTGGACCCGGGCCCGGGTCACCCCCACGTAGAGCAGCCGGCGTTCCTCCTCCAGTGCCGCCACATCGGCGACCGACCCGTCACCGTTGAGTGTGTAGGAGATTGGCAGGGTTCCGTCGGTGAGCCCGGCCAGGAACACCGCATCCCACTCCAGGCCCTTGGCCGCGTGCAACGAGGCCAGGGTCACACCCTGCACGGTCGGTGGATGCCGGGCCTCGGCCCGGGCGGCGAGTTCGCGCAGCAGCCCGGTCTGTTCCAGACCCGGTTCGTGCTCGACGAGTTCCTCGGTCAGCCGGACCAGCGCCGTCAGGGACTCCCAGCGCTGGCGGGCCTGCGCGCCCGCCGGCGCGGACGTGGTGAGGCCGATCGGTGCCAGCGCGGCTCGCACGAGGCGCACCAGGTTCTTCCCGGAACGCGAGGTCTCGGGCAGATCGTCGCGGGACGCCGCCTTGCGCAACTCCTGCACCGCCTGACGTACCTCCGGCCGCTGGAAGAAACCCTCGCCGCCGCGAACCTGGTAGGCGATCCCGCGCTCGGTCAGTGCCTGCTCGTAGGCCTCCGATTGGGCGTTGATCCGGTACAGCACCGCGATCTCGGCCGCCGGGGTGCCTCCGGACAGCAGTTCCTCGATCCGGCGGGCGATATCGGCCGCCTCCGTGGCGAGCTCGTCGTATTCGGCGAACTCCGGCTCCGGTCCGTCCGGCCGTTGCCCGATCAACTGCAGCCGGGTCCCGGCGATCCGGCCCTGTGCCATCCCGATCACCCGATTGGCGAGATCGACGACCTGCGGAGTCGACCGGTAGTCGCGTTCGAGCCGCACCACGGTCGCCTCCGGGAACCGGCGGGAGAAATCCAGCAACCGGCCGGGCCCGGCTCCGGTGAACGAATAGATGGTCTGGTTGGCGTCCCCGACGACGGTGAGATCGTCGCGGTCCCCCAGCCAGGCGTCCAGGACCCGCTGCTGCAGCGGGGTGATGTCCTGGTATTCGTCGACGACGAAGCATCGGTAGCGTTCCCGGAACTCGTCGGCGACCGACGGATAGTCCTCGAGCGCGGCGGCGGTGTGCAGCAGCAGATCGTCGAAATCCAGCAGCAGACCCTCCGGCGTGGTCTTCACCGACTCGTAGGCGGCGTAGACCTCCGCGACCCGGGCGGCCGCGAACGGCGTGTCCCGCCGGTGGGCATCGGCTGCCGCGGCGTAATCCTCCGGCGCCACCAGCGAGGACTTGGCCCATTCGATCTCGCCGAGCAGATCCTTCACGCTCTCGGTCCCGGACGCCAGCCCCACCCGGTTCGCGGCCTGCGCGACCACCGGGAACTTACTGTCCAGCATCCGCCACGGCACCTCCCCGACCACCTGTGGCCAGAAATACCGCAGCTGCCGCAGCGCCGCGGCATGAAAGGTCCGGGCCTGCACGGTCGAGGCGGCAGCCCCCAGCCCGAGCGCCCGCAGCCGCGCCCGCAACTCCCCGGCCGCCCGGGCGGTGAACGTGACGGCCAGCACCTGATCCGCCCGCACCTGTCCCGCCGCCACCAGATGCGCGATGCGATAGGTGATGGTGCGGGTCTTCCCGGTACCCGCGCCGGCCAGCACACAGACAGGCCCGCGCGGTGCGCGGACGGCGGCGGCCTGCTCCGGGTCCAACTCGGATAGATCGACTGCGCCCACCCGGGGAAGTCTATGCGCGGGCACGAGCGCCCGGTCGGCGGCGCCGCGAAGTACGGACTGACGGGGCAATAAACGTGGCCCGATGGGTGTTGCTCTGTTCGTGACTGACGTGACCCCTGATCTGACCATGTACTCGACCACCTGGTGCGGTTACTGCCGGCGGTTGAAGACCCAGCTGAAAGAGGCCGGGATCAGCTATGTGGAGATCGATATCGAGGACGATCCGGCGTCGGCGGAGTTCGTCGGCAGCGTGAACAACGGCAACCATGTGGTGCCGACCGTGAAGTTCGCCGACGGTTCGACCGCCACCAATCCGTCCCTGGCCGAGGTGAAGCAGGCGCTCGCGCGTCTGGCGTGATCTCGCCGGGTCCGGACGGGGCCGGGTGGTGGGCGATCTCGTGGACCGCGCGCGTGCCTGTCCCGCATTGTGCGGGAGCTGATGGCTAGTGTTGGCCGGGTGAATCGTCGGATCATCACGCTCCTGGTCGCCCTTGTCCCGGTTGTGTTGTTCGGTGTGGTGGGCAGTGTGTTCACCGTGCCGTTCGTGGCGCTGGGGCCGGGGCCCACCGTCGATACGCTCGGCGAAGTGGACGGTCTCGAGGTCGTGCAGGTGTCGGGGGCCGAGGTCGATCGGACCGCCGGGCATCTGAACATGACGACGGTCGCGGTGCGGGACGGGCTGACGATCTTCGAGGCGCTCGGTTTCTGGGTGAGCGGCCGGCACGGGATCGTGCCGCGCGCCGAGGTGTATCCGCCCGGGGTGTCCCGGGAGGAGGTCGACAAATCGAACGAGCAGGAGTTCACGACCTCGGAGAGCAATGCCGAGGTCGCGGCGATGCGTCAGCTGAACCTGCCGACGGCGGTGTTCGTGCACAAGGTCACCGAGGGCGCTCCGGCCCAGGATGTGCTGCGGGCCGGGGATCAGCTCGTCAGCGTGAACGGTAAGCCGGTGGCGACCACCCAGGATGTGCTCGATGAGGCGTCGAGCCGGGCGCCCGGGACCGTGGTGCCGGTGGTGTACCGCCGCGACGGCGCCGAGCAGACCGCGAACATCACGCTCGGTGCCCGGCCCGACGACGCGGCCAAGGGCTTCCTGGGGTTGACACCCACCGAGTCCGCGGCGCCGCCCATGCAGATCGATTTCAATCTGGCCGATATCGGTGGTCCGTCGGCCGGTTTGATGTTCAGTCTGGCGCTGGTGGAGAAACTGAGTCCGGGCGACCTCGACGGCGGATCCTTCGTGGCGGGAACCGGCAGCATCGACGAGGACGGCAAGGTCGGCGCGATCGGCGGGATCCAGTACAAGATGATGGCGGCCCGGGAGGCGGGCGCGGAAACGTTCCTGGTTCCGGCGGGTAACTGCAATGAGGCGAGTCAGCGGGTCCCCGACGGTCTGCGGCTGGTGCGGGTGGAGACGCTGGCGGGCGCGGTGCAGGCGCTGGAGGATCTGTCGGCGGGGCAGGAAGTCGTCGGCTGCGGCTGAGGCACCCGAGGGCGGCGGAGTTCGTGCGCCCGGGCCCGCGGGCCCGGGCGTTCTCCGTTCAGTCGGCGGATTCCTCGAGCGTATGCCGCAGCGCGTCCACCAGGTTGGGCGCCAGGTTCGGGTAGGTGCGCAGGTCGAGGTCGGCGCCGTCCTCTTCGCCTTCTTCGGGCCGTAGCTGCAACAGGCACAGACTGTTTCCCGAACGCAGCACAGCCGCGAAGAGCCGGGCCTCGCGCCGTCCGGGGTGCGCATGGGCGGCGGCCCGGCCGGCCGCGTCGGCGGCGTCCGCGTCGGCCAGCAACGGAGTGAGGGCCTCGTCGAGATCCTCCTCGGCGTCCGGTGGGAGCACCACGATCTCCTGCACCAGGACACAGCCCGCCACCGCGGGGGGCCAACTGGTGGTGGCGAGGAATTCGTCGAGTGCCATCGACCCGCCGGCCACATGATCGGGCAGGGGGTCCTGGGCTATCGGTGTCAGCTCGTCCGCGGCGTCGACCTCGTCGAGGAGCGCGGGTTCGGCGGCCACCAGATCCGCGGTTCGCACCAGCGCGAACATCTGCGGTGATCTTCCCCAGCCCTCGGCGTCCACGAACTCCGCGACTTCGTGGACGGAACGGGCAAGGACGATTTCGGCATGCAGATCGGCGCTCACCCGACCATCCTCGCATCCGCCGCCGCGACACCGCCCGAACCCTGCGGTCGCGAAGATGTCCGTTTTCCGTAGAGTGGGCCCAGAGGGTCCGTACGGGCCCGACCTCAACAATTCGGACTGCGGCGCAGCGGCCGGTGGCGCTACCGGCTCACTCGCCGCCGGACCCTGGAGCGTGGCATCGTGGGCATGCGCCCCCCCGCCGGTTTACCGTCGCTGTCCCGGCGCAGCCGTCTGCTGCTGGTGGCTGCGGTGGTGCTGGCCGCACTGCTGTTGGTAGGGCCCCGGCTCATCGATACTTATACGAACTGGCTGTGGTTCGGGGAGGTCGATTTCCGCGGCGTCTACCTGACCGTGCTGCTGACCAGGATCGCGGTGTTCGCGGTGGTCGCGCTCTTGGTCGGGATGATCGTCTGGCTCGCCCTGTTGCTGGCCTACCGATCACGCCCGGTGTTCGTGCCGACCTCGGGCGCCGGGGATCCGATCGCCCGGTATCGGACGACGGTGCTCGGCAAGCTGAAGTTGTTCGGGCTCGGTATCCCGGTGTTGCTGGGTGTGCTGTCCGGGCTGGTCGCCCAGTCGAACTGGGTCACCGTGCAGTTGTTCCTGCACGGCGGTTCGTTCGGCCGCACCGATCCGCAGTTCGGTCTCGACGTGGGCTTCTACGCCTTCGATCTGCCGTTCTACCGGATGGTGCTGAACTGGTTGTTCGTCGCCGTGGTGATCGCGTTCGTCGCGAACCTGGTGACCCACTACATCTTCGGGGGGTTGCGGCTGACCGGGCGCGAGGGCGTGCTCACCACTCCGGCGCGGATCCAGCTCGCGGTGCTGGCCGGAATCTTCGTGCTGCTCAAAGCCGTCGCGTACTGGTTCGACCGCTATCAGTTGCTGATGAGCAGCCGGAAGGAACCCACCTTCAACGGTGGTTCGTTCACCGATATCAACGCGGTGCTGCCGGCCAAGCTGATCCTGATGTCCATCGCGATCATCTGCGCGCTGGCCTTCTTCGCCGGGATCGTGCTGCGTGATCTGCGGGTGCCCGCGATGGCGGCGGCGCTGCTGGTGCTCTCCTCGGTGCTGGTGGGTGCGGTGTGGCCGCTCATGGTCGAGCAGTTCTCGGTGCGCCCGAACGCGGCGGAGAAGGAGAGCGAGTACATCGAGCGCAATATCGCCGCCACCCGGGAGGCCTACGGGATCACCGACGACAAGATCGAATACATCGACTACAAGGGGGAGAGCAGCAAGAATCCGGTGAACGTGCCGGTGGACCATGCCACCATCGCCAACGCCCGCTTGCTGGATCCCAATATCCTGTCCCCGACGTTCACCCAGTTGCGGCAGCTGAAGAACTTCTACGGCTTCCCCGAGGCGCTCGATATCGACCGGTATTCGCTCAACGGCCAGGTCCAGGACTACATCGTGGCCGCCCGCGAACTGTCGCCGGCGACCCTGAGCGGTAACCAGACCGACTGGATCAACAAGCACACGGTCTACACGCACGGCAACGGGTTCGTCGCCGCGCCCGCCAACCGGGTCAACCGGCCGCAGTCCGAGGATCCCAACGCCGCGGGCGGCAGTAGCGATTCGGGTTATCCGATCTTCCTGGTCAGTGATCTGTTCACGCCGAAGGATCAGCAGCGGATCAAGGTCGATCAGCCACGCATCTACTACGGCGAGCTGATCTCGCAGTCCGATCCCGACTACGCCATCGTCGGCGCCGAGGAAGGGCAGAACCCCCGGGAGTACGACACCGACCAGGCCCGCTTCACCTATGACGGCGCCGGGGGTGTGCCGATCGGCAACTGGTTCAACCGGCTCGCGTTCGCGGCAAAGTACGCCGAGCGCAATATCCTGTTCTCCTCGGCGATCAGCGGTGATTCGAAGATCATCTACAACCGGTCGCCACGCGACCGGGTGGAGAAGGTCGCGCCGTGGCTGACCCCGGACGGCAACGCCTATCCGGCGGTCGTGGACGGGCGCATCGTCTGGATCGTGGACGCCTACACGACGCTCGACAGCTACCCTTACGCCCAGACCACCTCGCTGGAGGGTGCGGTCGAGGACAGCGTCGATCAGCGCACCGGCCGGCTGCTGCCGCGTAAAGAGGTCAGCTATATCCGCAACTCGGTGAAGGCCACGGTCGACGCCTACGACGGCACGGTCAAGCTGTACGAGACCGACCCCAGCGACCCGGTCCTGCAGGCCTGGCGGGGAGTGTTCCCGGACGCGGTGATCCCGGAGAACGAGATCGGCCCCGAGCTGCGCGAGCACTTCCGGTATCCGGAGGATCTGTTCAAGGTGCAGCGCGAGATGCTGACCAAGTACCACGTGGACGATCCGCGCGAGTTCTTCACCAACAACGCCTTCTGGTCGGTGCCCGCCGATCCGACGGTGGAGGGGGTGTCGGCCAGCCAGCCGCCGTACTACGTGCTGCTCGGCGATCCGGAGACCGGTAAGCCGGTGTTCAATCTGACCAGCGCGATGGTCGGGTACAACCGGCAGTTCCTGTCCTCCTATATATCGGTGCGCTCCGATCCGGACGGTTACGGCAAGTTCCGGATCCTGCAGCTGCCGACCGATACGCAGACCCAGGGTCCGCAGCAGACGCAGAACACGATGACGACAGCGCCGCAGGTCTCCCAGGAGAAGACGTTGCTGTCGAACTCGAACAAGATCAGATACGGCAATCTGCTCACCTTGCCGGTGGCCGACGGCGGCATCCTCTATGTGGAGCCCTTCTACAACGAGCGCAATACCGGCCAGAACACCGCGACCTTCCCGCAGCTGCTGCGCGTGCTGGTCAGCTACCGCGATCAGGCCGGCAGCGTGAAGGTCGGTTACGGTTCGACGCTGGCCGACGCGTTGAACCAGGTGCTTCCCGGCTCCGGCGCATTGGCCACCCCATCCGGCGGCGATCCGGCCACCAGGCCCAATCCCGGGACCGCGCCGCCGCAGCCCCAGGGCGATAATTCGCAGGATCAGGGCGCGTCGACTCCCAACGGCTCGACGCCGCCGCCCGCCGGCACCGGTTCGGCCGCGCGGGATGCCGCGGCGGCGGAGCTGGGCCGCAAGATCGAAGGGGTGCGCGCCGCCATGCGTACCGGCAACTTCGAGGACTTCGGCCGGGCGCTGGACGAGCTGGACGCCGCCGTGAAGGCATATCAGGACGCCGGCGGGGGTAGGTAGCAGCCGGGTCCCGGAGCTCGGGTGAGCAGGTCCAGAACCAGATCTTCTTCGACAATGTGCGGGTGCCCAAGAGTAATGTGCTCGGGCAGATCGACGACGGCTG
>NZ_JBKOOL010000161.1:0-13311 GCF_046764065.1 Nocardia sp. NPDC002869 | reverse complement strand
CCCCAGTAGGGGCTGGGCTGGCCAGGGCGATACTCGTCGGCGGCCAGGTACACCGGCCCCACTCCACCCCAGACCGCGAAACCCATCCGCAGGGTGGCCGGAATCGGATCGACGAGTTCGAACGCGTCGAGGACCGCGGCCTGGTCGGTGGTCGGTATCGCAAACCAGCTTCCGGTTGCGAAGCGCTTGACCGGTCCGATGGCCTCGGACCGCTGCTTCCTCCGGATCAGCCGCAGCAGCGTCATCACATCGGCGTGTGGCAAGTCCGCCCAACCGAACTCGGCGAGCACGCCCAGCGCTCCGCGGCGCGCCGGAGAGCTGGACCGGCGGACCGCGTACAACACCTCGGCCATACCCGGGCCCAGCTCGGCAAGCTGACGGATGGCGCCGTGCGGAACCCAGTCCAGCGTGCTGGTCGTCATCTCCAGCAGCACCGGCAGATGCCGGCATCGCTGCGCCGGAATGAGTTCCGCGGACTCGCGGCAACTCCAGCAGTACACGTAGGCATCCGGAAACGCGGTGAGATCGAGCAGCGGAATCCGCCGGTGCACGCCGAGCACCGCCAACACCCGGTCCTGGTAGTCCCCCGCCGCGCGGACGGCCGCGTCCAACAGTTCGTCACCGATGATCGAGCCCGCGCGCCGCAGGACCTCGGTGCAGTCACGCCAGGCGTAGGTGTGGGCGTCCGACGCCAGCACCCGCAGCGCGACGTCCGCCTGAGGGTGTTCGTCCCAATGGCGGCGGCCCACCAGCACGTCCCAGGTGCGGCGTCGCAGGCTCGCGTCGTAATCGGTGAGCAACCGCTGGAAATGCTCGCGGTCGAGACGGGCCACCAATTCAGTACCCAAATCGTCCCAGCCCGTATGCCGCGCAAGGCGATCCACCGCCTCCCACACCATGCGCCGGGTCCGCACGTCGCCGCCGGTCAACAGCTCCGGCACCGCCGGATCCGGACGATAGGTCTTGATCAACTCCTCCGGCGCGACCCGCCCGGCCAGCAGCGCCCCCAAACTCACACCCACCCAAGCAAGCTAACCCGATCCACCGACAAGTTTCGCACTCCCGAGCGGCCTACGTGGTCATGAAAAATGCGAACGCTCAGCCAGGCGCCATAGCCGTCGGGTCCCGCAGCCGGCACATTCGTCAGACGCGCCCGCACGTCTGAAACTTTCTGTCGGGACCGGACTTTCTCACCGGCGAACATTCGATTCGGCAATAGCCGGGGGCACAGCGTCACGAGCGTGCGTCGCCTGGTTCAGCTTCTGTCGCAGTACTCGGCAGCAGAGTCATGCGACCGCCCGGACCCCGCAGGAACGGGATCGGTCGAAGAAATTGCCGTCCGGACGAAGTATTTCGGGGGCAGCATGGGGTGGTGGTCGACGACAACACCGCGCAGACGAACTGGCCAGAGCTTTTGCTGTTGGGTTCGGAGATGTTCAGCAAATGGGGATTCAGAGACGGCGAAATCCTGTACTACTGGCTCGAGTGGGCGAGAGAGGCCGGATGCGACGTGGGGCCGGTGGTGTTGCCTCGGATGCCCGACCGCGTGGACCTGCACCGTCGATCTCCATGAAGTGCTGGCCGACCTGATCGAAAAGTACCTGATACCTGTGATTCCCGGTGAATTCACCGGGCAGTCCCGTCTGACCACCATCCACAACCCGGTTCTGGCTCTGATCGCGAATTTGGGCACCGCTGATCGCCAATTCCGACAGCGAGTCGCCCGCAAGGTGATCGCCAATTTCGACACCACCCGGTCGATACTGTTGCGTCCCAGCGGTACCCTGCTGACCTCCCGCAGCCAGTCAGAGCGTCAGAGTTCCGAAGGGGTCGACTGGCAGGGGTGCTGTCGAGATTGGCGAACACCAAATCGAGCGGTGCCGGAATTCGCGACCAACGTGGTGTCGGGATCCGCGATCAGAACCACGGTTCGCGTGCTCACCTGGCGAGGAGGGGGCTGGGCTGGCTCAGCGCCCGCGGAGGTGGAGGATCTCGCGGTGTGGGTACCCGGAGCTGCGGTAATCGCGGCGATCAGGCGTCACGAGGACACAACGGCTATCGACAGCGCGGCACCGGATCTCGTGCTTTCGGCCCGGGATTTGTTTTCCTTGTTCGGATTCGATGACGGCGATCTGCTCCAGGGCTGGCTGGCAAACGCCGCGGCGGCGGGTTGCGACGTGCATCGGTAGTGGTGCGCCGACTGCTCGGTCGAGCGGCTATGGGCAATAGCCAGGCTCGACGAAATCGCCCGCGCCGAGGCGCTGTTCCCCCTGACCCCGGGACGCTTCGGCCGCCCCGGGGCCCCGCACTGGGTGGATCCGGTGCTCGTGGGCGATATCGAGTACCGCGAGTACACCGGCGAAGGGCTCCGGCATCCGAGTTGGCGGGGCCTGCGCACCGACAAGACCCCCGGACGAGGTGGGGATGCCCGCGTAATGATGGATCCGCGTTTCGCGATCGGCCCGGTCTCCGCCGCGGTATCCCGGAAATTCCGGCACCACGGCGTCTCCCGGTACATCCTCTGGGTATGAGTACGCAGCCGCCAAACGACGCCGAAACATCCGGTGCGCCCGAATATTCCGCTACGCATCTCGACAACCCGAGCCGCCGCCTGATCTACGCCGTCCGGCACGGCCAGAGCACGATCAATGCCGGTATCCGGCCCGCGCCCCCCGCCGAAGCCGACGATATGGTCATCGAGTTGACCGATCTCGGAAAGCGCCAGGCGGTCGCCCTCGGGCGATGGGCTGCCGCGCTGCCGCCGGAGCAGCTTCCGGAAATCGTCCTGTGCTCCCCGTATCGCCGGGCCGTGCAGACCTGGCAACTCGCGGAAGCCGAACTCCGGGCGGCCGGCGTAGCGCTACCCCGCCGGGTGACCGACCCGCGCCTGTACGACCGGTTCCGCGGCACACTGGCCCATATTCCCGTCTCGGAGGTCCGGGAGCGCTACCCCGAGCAGTACGCGGCCGAACAGGCCGACCCGCTCGGCTACCGGCCGCCCGGCGGCGAATCCTTCCACGATGTCGCCGCCCGGATGACGGGGGTGCTCGATCGCATCGCCGCCGATACCCGGCATCACCGGGTACTCATCGTCGCGCACGACGCGGTGATCCTGCTGCTGCGTCGCCTGCTCGAGCACCTCGACGACGCCGGGACACTCGCCGTCGCCGCCCAGGGACTGGCCGGAAACGCGTCGGTCACCGCGTGGGCGGAGGAGGCCGGCGACTACCGGCTGCTGTACTACGACCACCGCGCGCATCTCCCGCACACATAATCGTCCGGGGCCGGGTGGACAGCCGCCGGGTTGTCCCGGGGGCGCGGCATTGTTACTGTCCGTTTCGTACACGTTCTCAGGGCGGGGTGGAATTCCCCACCGGCGGTCATGGCATCCGGTCGGATCCGGTGCACGAGCCCGCGAGCGCCACGGTGTCCTCGGACGCCGTGGGTCGAGCAGATTCCGGTGTGATCCCGGAGCCGACGGTCACAGTCCGGATGAAAGAGAACGCGGCACCGGAGTGCCCGCCCGCGGGTGTCTCCTGTTCGCGTCGTCATGCCCTGGGTGACACAGCGAGCAGGAGGAACAGAATGTCACCCACCCCGAACCGCATCGCACTCGTCGCCGCCCGGTGGCACGCCGAGATCGTCGACCGGGCCGTCGCGGCCTGCCGAGCCGGGCTCACCGAACGCGGCATCGTCGATATCGAGGTGTTCGAAGTACCCGGCGCCTTCGAAATCCCGTTGCGGATCAAACAATTGGCCACCACGGGCCGCTACGCGGGTATTGCGGGCTGCGCCTTGGTGGTGGACGGCGGTATCTACCGGCACGACTTCGTGGCGGCGACCGTGGTGGACGCGCTGATGCGGATACAGCTCGACACCGATGTACCGGTCTTCTCGGCGGTTCTGACCCCGCATCACTTCCACGAACACGCCGAGCATCTGGAGTACTTCACCCGCCACTTCGAGATCAAGGGCGCGGAACTGGCCGCCGCCATCGCGGCCACGGTGACCGCGGCCCCGATCCCCGTCTGACCCCGCATATCGGACGCCGCCGGGTGGGCCGACCCCGGCGGCGTTCCGGTCATCCGACGAGCCGCTCGTGGCCTGCGCCGCCAGGTCGCCCTTCACCCGCCGCGGCGGACGCAACCCGCTGGTCGCGAGCTTCCTGGCATCCGCGGAGGAGCATCTCCGCCGGGGCAACGCCGCCGCGCACTGAGCACCCGGGGGCGGCTCGACCGCCTCGCTTCCTATCCTGGAAGGACACGCGTAGTTCCTGGTCACCGAGACGAAGCCACCGCGAACACAGGAGCACCCATGGCCACTCTCCACTTCACGGAAACGACCGACGCGACACCCGAACAGTTCGTCGCCGCGCTCACCGATTTCGGGCCGGGCCGCGAGGAACTGTTCGGGAACAGCACGGACAAATACCTCGAGGTGCACACCCGCGGCCCCACCGAAGCGGACGTCACGGAGGGATCGCACGGAATCTGGGAACGCCTGCACTACGACTGGTCGAATCCGCACCGGGTGGTCATGACGACCACCGACTCCAACCTGTGGGGCGGCCGCTCCGGCCACACCTACCAGTTCACACCCCGCCCGGACGGGAAGACCGAGGTGGATGTCGTCGTGGTCCGCGAGGGTAAGAATGTGGCCGGCCGGGCGCTGGGAGCCGTGGTCGGGTCGGTCGGCCGAGGCATGCTGCGGAATGCATTCCACAAGACGGTCGCGGCAGTCGAAGCCCGCGCCAACGGAACACCACAGAGCTGAAAGGCGTCTACCGGCGCAGGCCGGATCCCAGCCGGGCGAGGGACCGGACGGTTCGTTGTCCGCCGCGCACCGGCTACCCCGCTGTGCCACGGTGTAGAAGCCCGGCCCGGCTACCGGCCTGTCACGACACACCCACCTCCCCCTGCGGGCGTGTGCGACGGACCAGGTTGTCCGGTGCGAGGATGCGGCCGATCTCGTCCGGGGTGAGCAGTCCGGCGTCGACGGCCAGTTCGGGGATCGTCGAATCCGAAGTAACCCCCGCGCCGCGAGCGCCGTCGCGGCCTCGTATCCGATATGCGGGTTCAGGGCGGTGACCAGGCCGACCGAGCGCTCCACAGTGGACCGCATCCGGTCGACATCCGGGTGATCCCTCGGATACAGCGGGCGGTGAGGGTCTCGACGGGCAACACGGTGAGTATGGCGGGATTCGTGGCATTGCTACCGGCCGAGGGCCCGGTGGGCCCCAGTTGCTGCGCGTCGCGGCCGTGGCCGCCGGTGGCCTGGTACTCCTGGCCGGCGCCGCGGTCCTCCTCCTTCGGAACCGAGCGCGGAGGCCCGCCCGGTCAGCCGACCGGCGACCCACTGAGGATCGGCACGAAACCCCAGTCCATGAGGCGTGCGGCGTCGCCCGCCGCGGCGGCCAGGTCGTCGGGTGAGCTGTTCAGCACCACACCGATCAACCGCTGCGCACCCCGGGAGGCTTCGAACAACAGGCAGGTCCCGGCAGCGTCCGTGGACCCGGTTTTGATCCCGGTGGTGCCCGGATAATCACGGAGCAGCCCGTTGGTGGTCTCCCAGACGTGGTCCCGGTTGGCGGGACCGGCGGGCAGGTGGTGGACCTGCGATCCGACGATTTCCCGGAAGACCGGATCGGCCATCGCGTGCCGGCCGAGCCGTACCAGCTCCGCCGGAGTGGAGTACGTGGCGAAATCATCGGGGACCGGCAGGCCGCTGGGATCGCTGAAATGCGTGTTCGGCATCCCCAGCCGCTGCGCCGTGGCGTTCATCCGGGCAATGAAAGCGTCCTGACCCGGTCCGAATGCCTCGGCCAGGGCATAGGCGGCGTCGCAGCCCGAAGGCAGCATCATCGCGTACAGCAGCTGACGCGCGGTCAGCACCTCGCCGGGAACCAGACCGGCGGTACTACCGCCGTATGTGGCCGCATAGTCGACGGCCGCTCGCGGCACCGTGACCGGACGCTCGAGATCACCCGATTCGAGTACGACCGCCGCCGTCATCACCTTGGTGATACTGGCGATCGGGACGCGGATATCCGGCTGCCGCGACCACACGATCAATCCGGTACCGGCCTCCGCCAGCGCCGCCGCCGGCGCCCGCACTCCCTCCGGTTGCAGTGTCAGCGGAAACGGAAGCTGAGCCGAGCCGCCGGGAACCGGGGCCGCCGCAGCGGTGGGCGCGAAAACGACGAGTATTCCGGCGACGGCCGCCGTCAGTACACGGACATAGGTTCGCATCGCCACATTGTGGCGGCCGACCTCCTCGAACAGCGGGATTTGCGAGGGGAGTCGCGGTTGCTCACCCGGCCGGCCGGGACCGGACGCGGCAACCCCCGGCCGCGACGGCGCGCGGAGCCGTCAGGCGTCCTGCCTGATCTCCGCGAAGCTCGCCCACTGGACCTCGGCGATATCGTTCGCCTCGTCGTTGAAGGTCGTATCGATCCACTCGAGGATCTGGTCCTCCACTTTCCGCAATACGGACTCCGGCGCATCGACCGGGGAGGTCATCTCCAGCGCGAAGTAGGTGCGGTCACCCGGATCCTCGCCGGGGTGCTCCTCGGCCCATTCCAGGTGCATCCGCTGTTCACCCTCGGCCTTCGGCGCCAGTTCTGTTCTCGCCTCGGCGAATTCGGGAAACTTCGCCAGTTCGCCGGCCGCGGCCGACCGCACGGAATCGGCTTGCGCGGGTGTGCAGTACAGCTGGACAACCAGATAGCTACTCACGCTACCGGCCACATCCTCTCGGTTGATCGCATGACAGTGCCGCTCGTCCACCGCACCGGTGAACTCGCGTGCACGGCAGCATATCCCGGCCCCCCGCCGTCGGCGTCGGCTTTCGCGACAGCGGTCGGCATGCGTGGCGCGACGATCGATCGCATCGATCAGCGAGCTTGCATCCAGTACGAACCACCGTCCGCGCCGCCCAGCAGAATCGGCGCATCCGCGTGGGCGTGACCGCCAAGCGCTCGGGGAATGGATCCTGCTGTCACCGCCCTCGACTCGAACAGCTACGTTCCGGCGAGTGACCGCTCAGCCGGACCGATGCGGCCGGTCGTCGTCGCGCCGGGTGTCCGGCCGGTCGGCGACCGCCGCGAGCAGGCGCCGCGCGAAGGTTTCGAACCCGGCCAGGAAGGCGGCGGGCGCGGTCACGGTGAAACCGGTGTCGAGGAAGGCGAGTGCGCCGAGCAGCCACTGCCAGGTGTCCAGCCGGACCGTGACAGCGGTATGCCGGTCGTCGTGCGCGGCGATCTCGGCATGCTGGTAGGCGAGCACATCCGCGACCCGGTCCGGCGGGGCGGCGACCAGCAGATCGACACGTTGCTTGCCGATATCGAGGCCACGCTGCAGGTAGTCGACAGCGGAATCGGCCGGGAGCGGGCGCGGCTCGTACCGGGCGCCGGTACGCAGCAACTCGCCGACACGGTCCACCCGGAACACCCGCCAATCCGCCCGACCGGTATCCCAGGCGAGCAGGTACCAGCGCAGGTGCTGATGGATCTGCCGATAGGGGTGGACCCGCCGGGAACTCGTCGCACCGTGGACGTCGGTGTAGGTGAAGGTCACGATCTCCCGGTCCGCGCTCGCGGCGGCCAGGGCCGCGAGGTGTTCCGGCGACACCCCGGGCGCGACCCGCCGGCCCGTGTCCAGACCGGCGCGGATCGCCGACACCCGGGGTCGCAGCCGGGCGGGCAGGAACTGGTCGATCTTGCCGTAGGCGCGGGTCGCGGCGTCGTCGAGCCCGCCGGCGGTCGCGGGGCCGGTGGCGCCGAGCGCGGCCAGGCCGAGCAGGGTGGCGATCGCCTCGTCGTCGTCGAGGAGCAGGGGTGGCATCGTGCGCCCGGCTCGGAGCCGGTAATAGCCGCCCGGGCCCGGACGGGTCTCGACCGGATAGCCGTAACCGCGCAGCCGCTCGATATCCCGGCGCAGTGTGCGGGGGCTGCTACCGAGCCGGCGGGCCAGGTCCTCACCCGAGTAGGCGCTTCCGGTCTGCAACGTCGACAACAGCGCCAGCATTCGTTCGGTCACATCCGCCACCGGTCCGATTCTTCCGGGAATCGCGGTCAGAAACCGGCCGCATCTGTCCATAGCGTCGAATTCATGGCTACGAGCAGCATCACCATCCGCGGCGCGCGCACCCACAATCTGGCCGGTCTCGACCTCGATATCCCCCGCCACCGGCTGGTCGTCTTCGTCGGCCGCTCCGGCTCCGGTAAATCGTCCCTGGTTTTCGACACCGTGGCGGCGGAGGCCGGCTTCCAGCTCAACGAGACCTATCCGCCATTCGTGCGCAACCGGTTGCCGAAGTGGCCGCGGCCGCCCGTCGACCGGATCGACGGGGTGTCGCCGGTGGTGGTGATCGATCAGCGGCGCATCGGCGGCAACTCCCGCTCGACGGTCGGCACGATCACCGACACCTGGACTCATCTGCGCCTGCTGTACTCCCGGATCGGGGAACCGTGCCTCGGGGAATCCGACCACTTCTCCTTCAACGAACCGGCGGGTATGTGCCGGGCCTGCGCCGGATTGGGCGAGGTCGTGGTGAGCGCCACCGAACGGTTCCTCGACCTCGACAAAAGCCTCGCCGGCGGCGCGATTCTGCTGCCCGGATTCGGCCACGGCGGCTACTGGTACGACCAGTACGCCGGAATCGGCGTCTTCGACCCGGACGTCCCGCTGCGGGAGTGGACGGAGACAGCGCGCGACGCGCTGCTGTACGGCGGCTCCGCCGCGGCCCGGCTCGGCCGCCGCCCGCCCAAGGACTACGAGGGAATCGTCGAGCGGTTCGAACGCATTCATCTGCACACCTCCGACAATCTGTCCGAGCGCAAACAGGAGACGATCCGCCGGTTCACCCGCTCCGAATGCTGTCCCGAATGCGGCGGTGACCGGCTGAACGACGCGTCACGCGCCGTCACCGTGCGGGGCCACACGATCGGTGAGCTGGCCCGCATGGAGGTCGGCGAGCTCGCCGGATTCGTCGCGACCATCAGGGCGCCACAGGTCGCGCCGGTGGTCGAGGCGCTCTGCGCCCGGCTGGACGCGATGACCACCATCGGCCTCGGTTACCTCACCCTCGGCCGGGGCACCACGACACTGTCCGGGGGCGAATCCCAACGGATCAAAACGGTGAAACACCTGGGTTCCAGCCTCATCGAAATGACCTATGTGGTCGACGAACCAACCGTCGGCCTGCATCCCACGGATGTGGAGTCGATGACCCGACTGCTCGCCCGGCTCCGCGACAGCGGTAACAGCGTGCTGGTCGTCGAACACGATCCCGCCGTGATGGCGTGCGCCGATCAGATCGTGGAACTCGGTCCCGGCGCCGGCTCCGAAGGGGGCCGGCTGGTTTTCCAGGGCACGTTCACCGATCTGTGCGCCGCCGGGACACCGACCGCGCGGGCACTGGCGCGGCAGCACGACACCGCACGCCGGGAGCCCCGGCAGGCGACCGGCAAACTCACCGTGGCCGAGGCGTACCGCAACAACCTGCGCGGCGTCACCGTCGATATCCCGACCGGCGTGCTGACCGTGCTCACCGGGGTCGCGGGCTCCGGGAAAACCAGTCTGGCCGCCGAATTCGCCGCCCGGCACGAGACGATAGCGCTCGACCAGAAACCGGTGAGCGCCACGCGCCGATCCACTCCGCTCACCTATACCGGCATCGCTCCCGCCATCCGCAAACTCTTCGCCCGGCGCAACCGGGTGCCCGCGGCATTGTTCAGCGCCAACTCCGCGGGCGGTTGCCCGGACTGCGGCGGACTCGGTGTCGTCTATACCGATCTCGCGTTCCTCGACGGCCAGGAAACCGTCTGCGACACCTGCCACGGGCGACGCTTCACCCCGGAGGCCCTCTCCTACACCGTCGACGGCCTGTCCATCGCCGATATCGACGAGCTCACCGTCGCCGAGGCCCTCGAGCGACTGCCCGAGCCGGCGATCACCCGGGGCCTGGAACGGCTCGCCGAAGTCGGGCTCGGATACCTACGGCTGGGCGAGCCGCTGAGCGGATTGTCCGGCGGCGAATGCCAGCGGGTCAAGATCGCCCGGGAACTCCGGGAAGCCACCGGGCCCGCGGTGTATCTGCTGGACGAACCGACCACCGGCCTGCACCCGGCCGATATCGAAACACTGCTGCGGGTGCTCGACGCCCTCGCGGACGCCGGCCATACCGTAGTCGTCATCGAGCACAACCTCGAGGTGATCCGGCACGCGGACTGGCTGATCGACCTCGGCCCGGGCCCGGGCAGGCACGGCGGTACGGTCCTCTTCGAAGGACCGGTGGCCCACTACACCGGGCACGCGACACCGACCTCGCGGGCGCTCGATGGTCTTGCGCAGTGACCGGCCGGTCGAGCTTCTCGTGAATGCGTCGACTCGGAGCTATCCGACTCCACGCCCCAGGGGATCGATGGGCGCTGTTGATGTGACAGCAGACCGGCGACGCCGGCGAGCAGGACAGCGCAGGCGGACACCGCGCTGATCCCTACCGCCGGCGAGGTGTGATCGATCAACCAGCCGGTGACCGGGCCGGTGATACCCGCACCCAGTGCCATCGAGGAGTCGTACATTCCGTTGACGACTCCACGGGACTGCTCCGGTGAAAGCGTTAAGCGCTTCGGACCCCGCGGCCACCGGCGGAGCACACCTCAGTCCGGCCGGGAGAAGCAACAGCATGTAGGACCACCAGGGTCCGGCGAGGCTCAGGGGGAGTGTGGCAAGACCGAGCAGCAGTTCCAGTGCCGCCCGCGCGGTCATCGGCGCCCCGCCCTGCTTCGACTCCCACTCCGGTGAACAGCCGATAGCGGCAGAGGTACGTATCCGCGCGCGGCCGAGTTGTTTGCCGGCATGTCCTATCCCGCGCTCGCGCAGGGCCGCCATCGACTCAGAGCAGTACGCCTTCATTGACGTTCTCAGCGATGAGAATCCGGTGCGCCCGCTCGATGGGGAAACGCCCTCCTGCCTTGTTCACACGCCGGTAGCGGTCGTTGCTCGACCCGGAACACCGGACCCTCCAGGCGTGGCCCACCGGGTGCAGATTCACACGACTCCCGAGGAGACAAGCAGCTTCCAGATGTCGCCTTGATCGACGACCTCGACACCGAGTTTCTCCGCCTTGGCCAGCTTGCTGTCACCGACGCCGGCGCCGGTGATGAGCAGGTCGGTGTTCGCCGACACCGAAGATGCCACCGTCGCGCCGGCCTTCTCGCACAGGCGCTGGAACGTCGGGCGGGCAACCTTTTCCCCCGAGCGCGGGTCGCTGATCGCGCCGGTGATCACCACCGTCTTACCATCCAGCGGCGCGCCGGCCGCGACCACCGGCGGGAGATCCTCGTCGAGTACGTCCAGCGAGACGCCGGCAGACCGTAGCCGCTGCAGTTCCGGACGCAGCCGGGTGAGGTGTTCGACCAGCGAAGCCGCGACCTTCGGGCCGATGTCCTCCACAGCCACGAGTCGGTCCTCACCCGCGTCGGCGACCTCTTCCAGAGAACGGAATCCCGCGCGGGCCAGACGGGCGGCGGTACCTTCGGAGGCCATCGGGATCGCCAGGCCGATCAGCGCGCGGCGCAGGCCCACCCGGCGGGCGGCGTCGACCGAGTCGATCATGCGCGCGGCCGAGGTCTCGCCGATACGGTCGAACTCGAGCAGGCGCTCGGTGGTCAGCGTGTAGAAGTCCGAAGGACGCTCCAGGATGCCCGCTTCGGCCAAACGCTCGATCCACACCTGGCCGAATGCCTCGATATCGGCCGCCGACCGCGACGCCCAGTGGATGAGCCTGCGTACCGTCTGCGCGGGACAGGCGACGTTGGTGCAGAACAGTTCCCGGCTGTTGCCCTGTTCGGTCACCGGCTGTCCGCAGGACGGACAACCGGTGGGCGGCACGATCGCACGCTCGGCGCCGGTACGTTTCGAGGCGTCGAGCACACCGGCCACGAACGGGATCACATCCCCCGCGCGGCGTACCAGCACGGTGTCGCCGACCTTGATATCGCGGGCGCGGATCACCTGCTGATTGGCCAGTGTCGCCTTCGTGACCGTGGTGCCGCCCACGAACACCGGCTCCAGCCAGGCGACCGGAACGATCTTGCCGGTCTTGCCGACATCCCAGACCACCTCGTTGAGCAGTGTGGTCTTCTCCTCGGCGGCGAACTTGAACGCGAGCGCGCCCCGCGGGCTGTTGGACCGGGTCCCGGCCGCGGCGTAGGCGTCGCGGTCGGCCAGTCGCAGCACCGCGCCGTCGATGTCGTAGTCCAGGTCGTTGCGACCCTGTTCGATCACGGTGATCGCCGCCTGCGCCTGCTCGTCATCGGCGCACACCCGCATCTGCGCCCCCGCGATCCCCAGCGCCCGCAGCCCCTCGGCCAGGTCGGCCGCGGCGCCGCCGGCGGAGGTGTCGAGATCGAACCCGAAGAACCGCAGCCGCCGCTGCGCGACCGTGGCCGGATCCTTCGCCCGCAGTGTGCCCGCCGCGGCATTGCGCGGATTGATCAGCGGCTTGTCCGGGTGCGCGGTGTTGTAGGCGAGGAAGGTCGATCGCAGCATCACCGCCTCACCGCGCACCTCCACCCGCCCCGGGACGTCGATCCGGTCGGGCACCCCGTCGACCAACGCGCGGACCAGTACCGTCACATCGTCACCGGTGGTGCCGTCACCGCGGGTCACGGCACGCACCAACCGCCCGTCCTCGAACACCAGGGCCAGGGACAAACCGTCGAGCTTCGGCATCACCACCACCGACTGCCCGGGAAACCGATCGAAGAACGCCGCGACCTGATCCGGGGTGGTCGCCTTCTCGAGCGACAACATCGGCCGCGAATGCCGGATCGGGGCGTGCAGCACGGCGGGCGCCCCGACCTGCTCCAAGGGGTTCGGATCGGGTGCGAGGTCGGGGTGCGCCTCGATCAGGCCCCGTAGCTCGTCCTCGATCGCATCGTATTCCGCGTCGGCGACCAGCGGCGAGCCGCGGTAATAGGCGTCCCGCAGCGCCACCACACGGTCCGCGAGCTCTTGGATGCGTTCACCGGTTTCCACGAGCCAGACGCTACCGAGCCCCACCGACACCCCGGTGGGCAGAGTGGTGGCAGCGCACACCCGCCCGGCACGGCACACCTGCCCCGATCCGGCTTCAGCGCGCGCACAGTGGTTCCCGGTGCGACCGAGGCGTGCGGTGCACCGCTCAGGGGGTGCGGACGATCCGCCCGAACACCGTGCCGAGATCCATCCGGCGATGGGCTTCGGAAGCGTGTTCCAACGGCAGGATCTCGTGCACGACGGTGGGCAGTTCGCCGCGGGCGGCGGC
>NZ_JBKOOL010000160.1:0-13359 GCF_046764065.1 Nocardia sp. NPDC002869 | reverse complement strand
GGGGACCCCCGGGGTGTTTCCCCCCGCCGGCCGTCAGCGCTCGGGGGGCACGACAGTGGTCGTGCAGAAGGTCTGGCACTGCCCGGGGGTCGGAGTCACCTGCGCCGGTTGCTCACCGAAATCGGCGGTGCTCACCAGGATCATCACCAGTAGCGCCCCCCCGACCATCAGGCCGAAGATGAGCAGCGTGGGCCACAGCCAGGTCCGCATCGGCTGCTCGTCGGCAATCGGCACCACCGGCACCACCGTGCCCGCCGGGTTGAGCGCGTCCTGGGGGTCCACCGGATTCGCCGGATTCACCGGGCTCGCCGGGTCGAGCGGGTCCGCCGGATTGAACGGGCTCACCGAGCCGGGCGCACTGCCCTCGTCTTCGGCCTTCACACAACACCTCCAGTGGGTCTCATGTGCCGGATACCCCGAAAACGCCTCCGCTCACGCGGGGTTCGCCGGGTGCCGCCCCGGATCAGGACGAGATGTAGATACTCCAGTCGGGGAAGCCCCACCGGCCGTTGTGTTCGCCGTGTTCGATACCACCGCCGTAGGTGCCGCGGCAGCCGATACCGTTCCAGAGTTTGACCTTCCGGTCGGTGAGGTTGCGTACCGACACCCGGCCGACGACCCCGACCGCGCTGAGATCGATACAGCCGCTGGGGTTGTCGATGACCTTCTCCACCCGGCTCCCGTCGGCGATCCACCGTAGTGCGACCTGCCCGCTCGCGGCGTGCGCGCTACTGTCCACTGCCGATGTCACCGCTATCGCCATCGCGGCCGAACCCAGAGCCATCACGAAACGACGCATACGAGAACCTTCCTGAACGGGAGGACATCACACACGGAAACCGATCGAGCGCCGACCATTACAGCCGAACGGCCGCCGGTGCCCCCGCCGACGCGCCGGTATCCACTGCGGAAAATGCGGGCCCGCTGGATGTTCGGGCCGCGCACCGCCGCGGCTCCGCCGTCCGGCATACCCTCTGACCAGCCGATACGAACAGGACAGCGGCCCAAGCCCCGTCGCCGCCGCGCGAAGCCCGCCCACGCCCCTTTTCGCCTGGTGACGACCGGAGCGGCACGGGCCGTCGCCCCACCGCGACGCACTCGACTCCGAACCCTCGGCGGCCGGGTCAGCGCTGACGCCGCCGGGCCCGTTCCAGTTCGGCCGTCGCCGCCCGGACCGCCTCCCGGGCGGCGCGCTCGGCATTGCGGGCGAATCGGTGCCGGTCTTCCACCGCGGCGAGTTCGTCGCGGAGTTCGGTCAGCCGCGCGGTGGTGGCCTCGAGGTGTTCGGCCGCGCGCTGTGCTTCCTTCTCGGCGGCGGTGAGGGCCTCGCGCGCGGCGGTTTCCGCGGCGCGCAGTTCTTCCTCCGCGCGCTGCCGGTCCGCCTCGGCGCGCGCGTGTTCGGCCTCGGTGGGCTCGGCGGCCTTCTTCTTCCGCCGGGTCTCGGCACCGGCGGCCTTCGGCGTGTCCCGGACCACGGACAGATCCGGCTCCGCCGGCCCGAAGCCCGCATAGCTCTGCGCGGTGGCCAGGGTGCCGGCGCGGACCTGCTCGGCGATATCGGAATCGGCCAGGGCGGCCGTCAGCGTCTCGCTCACCTGACGCAGTACCGCCTCGGAAACGGGCCGGCCCTGGTCGGCGGCGACCTCGCCCGCCCGTGCGGCCAAGGCGTCGACCACCTGCCGGCGTGGCCGGGTCAGTTCGCGCAGCCGGGCACCGGACAGTTGCCGCTGCGCCCTCCGCAGTTCGGCGCCGAGCCGTACCAGGGAGTCCACCTCGCGGGGCGCCGCACGCACCAGTGCGTTCACCGCCCACGCCGCGACCGTGGGTTTGCGCAGGGCCGTGATCGCCGCCGCCAGTTCCCGATTCCCGGCTTCCTTGGCCGCACCGGCGCGGGCGTCACGCGCGGCGACGAACTCCGCGGGCGCCAGCCCGTACAGGTCGGCGGCCACCTCGCCCAGGCTCATACCGCCCGAGCCCAGCCGCGCAGGGAGTGCCCGGGCCGGTACGCGCGAGCGGTCAGCGCGCCTCGATCGTGCCGCGGAGGATCCGTAGCAGGCCCTCGGGATCGTCCCGCATCAGGTTGTGCCCACCGTCCAGCGCGTACGTGGTCCACCCGGGGTCCCGGCCCAGGCGCGCGTACACGCCGGTGAACGGTGAGGGCGTTTCCCATCCGGCGGCGTAGACGTAGGTCCGGCTCCGGATGTGGGCGAGGTCGCCCTTCAGCGCCAACGGCTGGAGGACCGACGCCAGCGGATGCGGTGTGGCCCTGGGGTCGAAGAACGGGAGCGGCCGGACGGCGTCGCCGGTCTCCACCACATCCAGGTACCACCGATGCTCCTGCTCCGAAGCGAGATCCCAGCAGGAGTCGCCGTGTTCGGGGACCATGGCGTCCACATACACCAGTGCCGCGACCCGATCCGGCGCGCGGTCCGCCGCCCCGGTGATCACCATGCCTCCGTAGCTGTGGCCGACGAGTATCGCGTCGCGGACGTTCTCGGCCGCCAGCGTCGCGGTGACATCCTCGATATGGGTGTCGAGGTTCACGCCGGCACCGCGCAGGTGGCCGCGTTCACCGACCCCGGTCAGCGTCAACGGCAGTACCCGGTGCCCTTCTTCGCGAAGCCGATGGGTGATGCCCTCGAAACACCACCCGCCGTGCCACATACCGGGAATCAGGACGAATGTCGCCATCAGTGTTCGTTCTCCTTCGGGGTTCGGCCGGGAAGAGGCCGGGCCGCCGCGACGATCGAGCCGAGGCCGCAGAGCAGGACCGTACACCACACGGGCGCGGTGGCACCGAGGTGATCGGCGAGCGCGCCGGCGGCCCAGGGGCCCACGGTCTGCCCGGCCGCGAAGACAGCGGTGCAGAAGGCGAGCGTGGGGGCCCGATCCGCGGGCCGGGTGTGGTTCTTGACAATGGCGGTGACGACCGCGGGAACGGTCATGAACGTCGCTCCGTAGACCGCCGAGGCGGTGACGGTGACCGCGGGGTTCGGGGAGATCAGGGTGAGCGCCGCGCCGCCGCTCAGCGCGGCCAGTACGCCGGCCAGGACCCGATTACCGGGCCGGCGCGCGATCGGCCGGCGCCACAGCGCGGGTCCGATGAGCACCCCGAGTCCCACGGTGACCCATACGCCCACGACCTCGGCGGTCGAGGCCGACCGGCCCGACAGGTACGCGGACAGGAAGGTGATGTAGGTGATGTACCCGGCCGCGAACAATGCATAGGCCGGCACGGCCGACCGCAGCGCGCGCCACCGCACGCACCCCGCGCTCGGGGCGATCGGAACCGGCTCACCGCCGGCGGGCCAGCTCACCGCGGCGGCCACGGCCGCGGCCGCACCGAGGCCGAACCACGCGAGCTCCCAGTGGCTCTCCGTCAGCGGAAGGCCGATACCGCTGAGGACGATTCCCAGTCCGGTCCCGGCGAAGTACACCGTGATGGGCGTACCCGAGGCGGTCCGCACCGCGAGGTGGGAGGCGATGACGCCACCGCTGATGAACACCGCCGCACCCGCGGCGCCAGCGGCGGCCCGCAGTATCAGCAGGAGCAGGTAGTCGCCGCCGCTACCGGTGGCGGCCAGCGCCGCGGCGGTGAGCACCGTACCGCCGCGGAAAACCCATGTCGCGCCGAGGCGCCGGGTGAGCAGGGGCGTCACCAACGCCCCCAACAGATAGCCGAGGCCGTTCGCGGTGGCCGGTATCCCGGCGGCCGCCGCGCTCCAGCCCTGCTCGTCGCGCATCACCGGTAGCAGCAGACCGTAGGCGAAACGGGCGAATCCGAGTGCCGATGCGGTGCCGAACGCCAGGCACACCGCCTGCCGCAGCGCCGGTCCCGGCGCCGCGGGCGCCGGCGATCCACGGCTGCCGGACGGCGGGATCTCCGTACGCGTCCGGACCCGGCGCGGTGGGACGCCGACGGCTTCCGACATGGAACTCCCTAGATGGTACCGATCAGTTCCATCACAGGATAGCAGTGCATCGAACCAATCGGTACCATTAGATGTGTGCCAGTAGCCAAGGGCTCCACCATCGATCCGGCCCGCACCCGGGCCGCCGTCATCGACGCCGCCGCTCCGCTGCTCTACGACCGCGGAATCGACGGTGTCGGTGTCGCCGAACTGTGCAAGCGCCTGGGAATTTCGAAGGAGACGCTGTACCGGCACTTCGGCACCAAGGACGGGCTCGTGCACGCCGTACTCGAAGCACGCAGCGACCGGGTGATCGCCTGGCTGACCGCGGCGGCCGCGACGGCGGGCGCCGACCCCGCGGATCGCCTGGCCGCCGTCTTCGGGGCGCTGGGCGAGTGGTACCTCGAACCGGACTTCCGCGGCTGCGCCATGATCAACGCCGCGACCCAGCACTACGACCCCGAGGTCCGGGCGATCACGGCCCGGCATCTGGACCGGTGCCTCGCACTGTTCACCGATATCGCCGTCCGGGCCGGTTCCGCCGCACCGGGCGACCTGGGCCGCCGGCTGCTCTTCCTGATGGAGGGTGCGACCGCGGTGGCGGCACACCGGGGCCCGGACCACATCCGCGAACAAGCCTGCGCCGCCGCGCTCTCCCTCCTGCACGCGGCCGCTCCCGGGCACCACGACTGATCACCGCCCCCGCACCGGCCGTTCTGCGCGGTAGGTATCCGTCGTCGGAGCCGACCGTGGGCGACCCCGCGCGGCTGCGCAGCCGCTACAGCCGGGCCACCGGACGCGACCGGCTGCCCGCATCGCACCCGGCGGCGGCCTACCGGGGCACGTTCATCCCGCGCTGAGCGGCCCGATGCCGCGGTCTCGATCATGCGTCGTTTCCGCAGGTCGCGACCGCCACTCCGGGTCGGTTGATGAAAACTGTGGGCATGGGTGCGCCCGCCATGGAGGTACCGGCCGCGCAACGGCATCGCAGGCTGCTGCGCAGTGGGGTGTGGTCGGCGTATCTGCTCGCGCTTCTCGTGGTCACCGTGCTCTTCGGGCCGCCGACCCAGCGGATCTATCAGGCGCTGTGGATCGTCGTGGGAATCGCGGCCTTCGCACCGGATCGTCCGTGGCGGGACCAGGTACGCATTCTCGTCGACTGGGTTCCGCTGATCGCCGCGCTGGTCGTCTACGACCACACCCGCGGTATCGCCAACACCCTCGGGATGCCGCTGCGGGTCCACGAACCGGTCGTGGTGGAACGCGCCCTGTTCGGCGGGGCGGTGCCCACGGTGTGGTTGCAGGAGCAGCTGGACGGTGACGGCGGGCGGCCCTGGTGGACCGTACTCACCGGCCTCGTCTACACCAGCCATTTCCTGGTGCCGTGGCTGGTCGCCGCGATTTTCTACGTCCTGTCACGGGAGCGCTGGTCGAAATATATGCGCCGGATCCTGCTGCTGTCCTATCTCGGTCTGGTGACCTATGTCCTGCTGCCCGCCGCACCGCCTTGGTACGCCGCCCGCGCCGGGGTGATCCCGGCCGAGATCCACCGGAGCACAGGTTTCGGGTTCCGGCTGTACTCGGTCGATATCGGCGCGGACTGGCTGGCCGCACACAGCAATCCCGTCGCCGCGATCCCGTCGCTGCACGCGGGCTTCGCACTGCTGGTCACGATCGCGCTGTGGCCGTGGGCCCAGTACTGGTGGTGGCGGGTCCCGTTGGCCGCCTTCCCCGTGGCAATGGGTTTCACCCTGGTCTACGGCGGTGAGCACTATGTGATCGATGTGCTGCTGGGCTGGGTGTACGTCGGGCTGGCGATCGGGCTGGCCACCGTCTGGGAGCGGCGCCGCGCACCGGCCGGACCGGCCCCGGCGCCCACGGTCGCGGCACCGGGCGGGGACCGCGGCGGCTAGCCGGCCGGACCGCGGGATGCCCAGGGTTCCAGCAGCAGAGTGGCGGCCCGGCGCATATCGGCCACCGCCTGTTCCGCACTCAGCTGACCCGCCGTGGCCCAGGTCAGGATGCCGTAGGCGCACTGTTCGGCGAGCCGGGCCAGCTGCTGGTCCGCCTCGTCCGCTACACCGATACCGGCGGCGGCGAGGATGCGGTCACGCAGCGTGGTGTCGACCGCCACCGGCCCGGCCGAGCGCACGGCATTCGCCGACACCAGCATGGCGCGGCCGAGCAGCGGGCGCCGGAGCAGCCCGGTCACCGCCGATTCGAGCAGGTCGGCCACGGCACCCACCGGATCACCCGGTATCGCCTCCGGAACGGGCAGGTCCGCGACGGCCGATTCGAGTACGCCCGAGTAGAGATGATGCTTGGACGGGTAATAGCGGTACAGCGTCCCCAGCGCCACGCCGGCCGCCGCCGCGATATCGGACATCTGAACGTGTTCGAGGCCCTGTTCGGCACCGAGCCGGGCGGCGGCGCGCAGGATGGCACGCCGGCGTTCGCGCTGGGACGTGGTGGTCGGCCGGCCCGGCTCCCGGGGTTCGGCGATCCGCGGCACTGGATACCTCCGTTCGTAAAACTAGAATTCACTCTAGTATTTCCGCGCCGCCGGTTGTAGAACTGGGTGTTGGTCCGATCCCGAATTCCGAATGGAGACCCAGCTATGACCCCTGTCGATCCCGGGCGCTACGGCCCGTGGGCCGTGATCACCGGCGGTTCCGAAGGCGTGGGTCGATCGTTCGCCC
This sequence comes from Nocardia sp. NPDC002869, assembly GCF_046764065.1. Taxonomy (NCBI): domain Bacteria; kingdom Bacillati; phylum Actinomycetota; class Actinomycetes; order Mycobacteriales; family Nocardiaceae; genus Nocardia; species Nocardia sp. NPDC002869. Next base: position 6,749 of record NZ_JBKOOL010000160.1, on the reverse strand, counting down.
GGCAGCTCGCGGAATCCGGTATCCACCTGCTGCTGGTGGCCCGGCGGGCCGGTCCGCTCGACGCCACGGCCGCGGAGTGCCGGGCCCTGGGCGTGACGGTCCGCACCCTGGCCGCCGACCTCACCCACCCGGACGCCACGGCGGCGGTGCTCGACGCGGTCGCCGATGTCGAGGTCGGGTTGCTGGTCCACAATGCCGGCGCCAACACCCACAGCGCCGAGTTCCTCGACGGTGACCCAGCGGCCTTCCAGCGCGTCGTCGAACTCAACATCACCACCCCGCTCGCGCTGATCGCCGGCTTCGGGGCCGCGATGCGCGACCGGCGGCGCGGCGGGATCCTGCTGGTGGGTTCGCTGGCCGGCTATCTGGGATCGCGGCGGCACGCGGTCTACGGCGGAGTGAAGGCATTCGGCCGGATCTTCGCCGAAGGTCTCTGGCTCGAACTGCGCGAACACGACGTGGACGTCCTCGAACTCGTCCTCGGGGTCACCCGCACCCCGGCGATGCAGCGAGTGGGCATGGACTTCGACATCCCCGGAATGCCGGTCTCCGAACCCGACGAGGTCGCGACGGAAGGTCTCGCGGCACTCGGCCGGGGCCCGGTCCACGTCATCGGCGCCCATGAACGGCTCGCGGCCCGGCGCAGCGACCCCGATCGCGCCGCGGCCGTGCTGGGAGCGGACCGGATGATGCGCCGGCTCATCGGCGCGACCGAAGACCCGCCGCGGTGAGAGGCGGGCTGTCCACCCCGATCGTGGTCCGGACACCCGGTACGGCCTCACCCTGGGAATCAGGGGCGGCACCGTTACCTGGTGTGGCGGGCGGGGGCGACAGTTTCCGGCTCACCCGCACTCCGCACGGCCGGCGGATCACCCGCCGCGTCACCCGTGCGCTCGACGGTGGCCCGCATCAGCCGGGACAGGATCTCCGGGCCGGGGGCCTGCGAACAGGTCCGCGGGCGGGCCGAGTTCAGCGATCCGCGCGGTCCAGCGCCGCGATGCGATCGCAGCGAGCGAGCCGGCCGCGCAGATCGTGGCTGATCGACACCACTGTCGCACCGCTGCGGGCGCGGTAGTCGTCCAACCGGTCCAGGACGCGGCGGGCGGTGGGTTCGTCGAGCGCGGTGGTCACTTCGTCGCACAGCAGCAACCGCGGACGGGCCAGCAGTGCCCGTGCCAGTGCGGCACGCTGCAGTTGTCCTGTCCGCAGGGCATCGGTGTAGTAGCTGTCCTCGGAACCCAGCACCACGTTCGCCCCGGACTCCGCATTCGGCGGCCTGCTCGGCGAACAGCCGGGCGGCTTCGACGAACCCGTAGGCGACCGGAGCGGTGAACAGATCGAAACTCGGCTCGCGCACCCCGGTCCCGGCGCAGCAGCCGACCGGCCTCGTCGGGGTCGTACTCGTGCTGCGGCAGATCGGCGTAGTACTGGTAGCCCTCACCGAAGACATCGTTGCCGACCTCCCCCTGACCTTCGAACGCCACCTTCACCAGTTCCGCGCGGTCGACCATCCGCATGACGGCGCGCCGGACATCCGGGTTGCCGAACGGCGGCCGGTCGGTCTTCATGGCGAAGAAATGGATTCCGCTCCCGGGGGGTGGACACCAGCGTGATGCCGGGGTGCCCCGCCAGCGTCCGCGCGGCCGACGGCGTGAGGTTGTCGGCATAGTCGATCTCGCCGCCGCGCACCGCGTTCACCCGGGCGTCCGCCTCCGCGCTCACGATCCGCAACTGTCCGATGGCGGGCGCGCCGTCCCAGTAGTTCTCGTTAAGGTGCGGCGAATTGCCGGCCGGCCTCGAAGGACTCGAAGACGAAGGGCCCGGTGCCCACCGGGCGGGTGAAATCGGCGGCGCCGTCCGGCACGATCTTGGTGCCGTACCCCGACAGTGCGATGAGGAACTAGAACGACGGCCGCTTCAGCACGATCTCGACGGTGCGGTCATCGATCGCGCGACTGCCGGCCAGGTCCACCTGGTCCAGCGCCCTACGAACAGCGGTCACATTACCCAAGCGCCCCGCGGGTGACCATCGTCTCGCCCCGCGCGATACCCGTCCCGGCAGGTGACGGACGGTACGGCCACGCCGGGCGAACGCACAGCGTGTGATCCAGGCCGCCACCGGCCCACGTTTGCCGCCGGGTACCAGGTGGTAGTCATCCAAGGAAATGCTCTCGTCGTGGTCCGTCCTCGCCAGGACGGTTCGGGAGGGGCGGCACAACGGGCAACAGGTGGCTAGGAGAGTCGGGTGTCGGTAGTTCTCGTGCTTCAGGCACGCGGTCTCGGTGATCTACTCACCGCTGTTCCGGCATTACGTGCACTGCGCCGGGCCCGCCGCACCGATCATCTCGTGCTGGCCGCGCCGCACCGCCTGCGTCCCATCGTGGATGTGATCGCCTGCGTGGACGAGTTCGTGCCCATCGCCGATCCGCAGGTCCTGCGCTGGGACGGGCCGCCGCCGAAACTGGCGGTGAACCTGCACGGCGCCGGCGCCGCCCCGATCGTGCAACTCGGCAAGACCGGGGCCGAACGTATCCTCACGTACCGGGATCCGGCGTTCCCGGAGATCCCGGGACCCGATTGGCAGCCCGCCCATCATCCGATCGACCGCTGGTGTCATCTGCTCGAATTCGACGGAATCGGTGCGGATCGGCGCAATCTGGGCCTGGTGCCGCCGGTGGCCGCCACCAGTCATCGCGACAGCGTGGTCGTTCATATCGGCGCGAGCGCGGCCGCCCGGCGCTGGCCCGCGGACCGATTCGCGGCGGTGATCAGGCATCTGCTGGTACTCGGCCACGAGGTCGTGCTGACCGGTGACGAGAGCGACCGGGAGAACGCGCTGGGGATCGCGGCCCGGGCCGGACTGTCCGGCCACCGGGTGCTGGCCGGTATTCAGAACCTGATCGAATTGTCGGCGACGGTGGCCGAGGCCTCCGTGGTCCTGTGCGGTGACACCGGCGTCGCCCATCTCGCCACCGCCTTCGGCACCCGCACTGTGCAACTGTTCGGCCCCACGGCCCCGGATCAGGGCGGGCCGCCGCGGCACCTGCTGACCCGGCACGAGGTGCTGTGGGCCGGGCGCATCGGCGACCGTCATGCCACCACCACCGATCCCGGCCTGCTGCAGATCGGGTCGGCCGAGGTGATCGCGGCCCTCGACCGGCAGCTGAGCAAACGCCGCGGCGAAGCGGGCGTGACCGGCAGCCCGGCGTACCGCCGGGTCGGCTGAGGGCCGGCGCTACCGGTTGTCCCGGTTCGCGGCCTCGCTGAGCGCGGCGGCGTAGGCGGCCAGGGCGCTCTGCCAGAACTGGTCGAGGTAGTCGCGGGCATCGCTGAGACCCCGGGGGTCCAGGGAGTAGAGGCGGCGGTTGCCCATCGGCCGCATCATCACCAGCCGCGCGTCCCGTAGTACCCGCAGATGCTGCGATACCGCCGAGCTGGTGATCCCGACCTGGGCGGCGAGCTCGCCCACCGAGCGCGGCCCGGCGGGCAACGCCTCGAATATCGCGCGCCTGGTGGGGTCTGCCAGGGCGACCAGCGGCGCAACTCTGTTAGCGACCACTGAAACAGTGTCGATCTTCTGGCACACTTCGGTCAAACTAGATCAATGTCTCACTTGCGCAGCTCGGCGGGCGAAATTCCCGGTTCCGTTATCGGACGGTAATGCATGACCTGGGAATATATGATCTCGTGACTGTTGCCACACAATTGCTGACTCGGCGTGTCGGTCCCCTAGCTTGTAACCATGCCCGTGACCCTTCCGTTACCTTTCCGTAAGCTCACGGTGTCGTCGATCGGCCGTCGCCCCATCACGACACAGGTTGTCGCCACCTCGACAGCCCTCTGCGCCGGTTTCGCGCTCTTCGCCGCGGGAGCCGATTCCGATAACGAACAGATCACCCCGGTAGCCGCTGTCTCGGAGGCGCCGGCCGACCCCGCCGACCGCGCACCCGCCGAGCGGCCCGCGATCTCGCACGACCCCGCCGCGTGGGCCCCGCATCAGGCGGCCGGCGACAATCAGCCCGCTCCGGTGTCCTTCCCGTTCTTCGAGCCGCCGCGCCAAACCACGGTACAACCGGCCGACGGCGTCGTGTCCTCGGGCTTCGGCGCACGCTGGGGCACCAACCACAACGGCATCGACTTCGCCGCGAACATGGGTTCACCCATCCGGTCGGTCACCGACGGTGTCGTGATCGAGGCCGGCCCGGCCACCGGCTTCGGCCTGTGGGTCCGCGTCCAGCAGGACGACGGCAGCGTCGGCGTCTACGGCCATATGCAGGATATTCTCGTCTCGGTCGGCCAGCAGGTACAGGCCGGTGACGTGATCGCCACCGTCGGCAGCCGCGGCCAGTCCACCGGACCGCACCTGCACTACGAGGTCCACCAGCCCGGTATCGGCCCGGTCGACCCGCTGCCCTACCTCGCCGGTCGCGGTCTCGTCCTGAACAACCCCGGCTGACCCTTACCCCCGGCCGAGCCGACGGCCCCCGGCATACCAGGGTACCGGCCGCACCCAGTCCCGTAGTGGGACGCGGCGGCCGGACCCCCGTTCCTACCGTCGGTTCATGTCCCCCCTGCTCCCCGGCGTCCCGGCTCCCGGACGCCCCACGACTTCCGATCCATGTCGGGTGATCGGACGCCTGCACCGGCCATTGCTGCTCAGTTCCGCGGCAATGGCCGGTCTGGTGTTTACCGGCCTGATCGCGATGGTCGTCGACGACCGCGTCCTGCTCGGCGAATCGGTCTGGCTCAAACCGGTCGAATTCGGGCTGGCGTTCGTGCTGTACTCGCTGACCCTGGCCTGGCTGCTGTCGCTACCCCACCGCGGCAGTCGAGTGACCTGGTGGCTGGGATTCGTGTTCTCCGTCACCGCGGTCGTGGATGTGGGATTCATCGTGGTCCAGGCCGCGCGGGGCACCTTCAGCCATTTCAACACCGAAACCGACCCGGTCAACGAAATCGGGCAGATGATCTTCGCCTCGGGTGTCCCGGGTCTCTTTTTCGCGAATCTGCTGATCGCCGTGATCGTTTCGATACGTCCCGGCGCGGATCGGCCCACAGTGTGGGCGATTCGCGGCGGGCTGGCGATGGGTGTGGTCTCGATGGCACTGGGATACCTCATGGGTTTCACCGGGACCCAGCTCACCCGCACCGCGGACGGCCGGCCGGTCGAATTGGCCGCCGGGCACACCGTGGTCGACGCCGGAACCCGGCAGGCCGTCGGCGCACCGGACGCGGTGCCGGGTATGCCGATCACCCACTGGAGCACCCTGGGCGGTGACCTGCGCATTCCCCATTTCGTCGGATTGCACGGAATCCAGGTGGTACTCGCCGCGGTGGTGGTCCTCGCCTGGTGCGCCAGACGCTCCCCCCGGCTCCGCCCGGCGCGGACCCGCAGCAGGTTGATCGGGGTGGTGATCCTGGGCTGGGGCGGTCTGCAGGCGATCACCTTCTGGCAGGCGATGCGCGGACAACCGCTACTGCACCCGGATACCGCCACCCTGCTCGTGCTGCTCGGCCTCGGCGTCGCGGTCACGATCCTCGCCGCGGTCAGCGTCGGGTCCACCCCGGCAGTCGGCGGCGAGACGATCTCGCCGCCGCGCGCACAGCACGATTCGACGCAGGTCAGCGCAACCTTTCGGCGTCCCGGGCGAGTTCGACCAGAACCGCGCTGAGCCGCGCGAGCTCGTCCCGGTCGGCGCCCTCGTCGACCGCCGTCGCCACATCCTCGGCCGCGCAGCGCGCGGCGAACCACCGGTCGGCCAGGGCGGTGGCCTCGGCGGCACTGAGCACCACCGAATCGGCGGGGATCCCAGTGCCCTTCACATTGTTGCGATGCTCATAGGCGCGCTGGCGGCAGGACTGTCGGCAGTAGCGGCGCCGCCGCCCCGCTTCCGAATCCACTATTTCCCGACCACACCACAGGCACGACTCCAACCGGCGCGACATGACCCGACACCCTAATAGGAACTCGCGCAGCGGCACACACCGCACACCGCGCGGGGCCCTTTCGCCGAACCCCGTACAATTACAAGGCTTGGGAACGGAAAGACCCTGACGAACGTTGACATGAACAGGGCGCACGGCCTGGACCGGCACGAATCCCCGATTCGTGGCACAGACAACGGCCCGCGTACGTGACCCGAACGGTCGGCGGGCGACAACGGCCGGCGAACGCGACCCACCAGGTCGCGGTAGCAGAACAACAAGGGGTCGACCCATCGGTTCGCACCCCGGCGCGGGTTCCGGTGCCCCGCAGCGGATACACCCTCGGTGTTTCCGCTCCGGTGTTCCGGAGCCCCGCGGCAGGGCACCGCGGACCCGCGCGCGGCAACGCGCCGACAACACAGAGAGGACCTGTACAGATGGCAGATCGCGTACTCCGGGGCAGCCGGCTCGGAGCGGTGAGCTACGAAACCGACCGCGACCATGATCTGGCTCCCCGCCGGATCGCCCGGTACCGGACCGACAATGGTGAAGAGTTCGATGTTCCGTTCGCCGACGACGCCGAGATCCCGCCGACCTGGTTGTGCCGCAACGGCCAGGAAGGTGTGCTGATCGAGGGCACCACGCAGGAGGCGAAGAAGGTGAAGCCGCCTCGCACGCACTGGGACATGCTGCTCGAGCGGCGCAGCAAGGATGAGCTCGAGGAACTGCTCAAGGAGCGGCTGGAATTGCTCAAGACCCGTCGCCGGGGCTGAGCCCGGACGACCAGAAGTGGCACAGCAAGGCCGTGCCCGCCGGATATCCGG
>NZ_JBKOOL010000159.1:0-13371 GCF_046764065.1 Nocardia sp. NPDC002869 | reverse complement strand
CCTCGAAGCGCATGCGCCGCAGGCGCGAGTCTCGAGGCCGAAACGGCGAGACCAAGGGGGCCTCAACCCCGCGGCGCCGCAGGCGCCGCCAAAAAACACAGCACCTTCACGAACAAGCCCGCACATCTCCCATCACGTGCAAGCCCGACCAGCACCGTCCCACCCCGACATCCAGGGCCGGGCCGAGGTCCCCATCCACGAAACGGCCGACGGACAGTCGCCACGGGCAGACGGGCACTGCCGATACCGGGTGATGCCCCGCGGCGACCCACGACGGCGATCCTCACCGTCGGCAATCGCGACCCGCACCGAACGCGGTATCGAGCGCGTGCGGCCGGCGGAAGGTGTTCGGCGGACAGGTCTGCGAGGACCCCGCGAACCCGCACACCCGGCGGAGCGGTGTGCGGCCGACCGCGAGGGACAACCGGTACGGAGTCGCACCGGAACACCCCGTCACCGGAGGAAGGCGAACTCCTCCTGGAACTCCCCCAGCCGGTTGCGCAGCGCTTCGACCGAGGGTCCCGCCCGGAGCACATCCCGGGACACATTCGGTACCGCCGCCCGCCACAGCGGACGCGGCAGCAGTGCCCGGACCTTCTCCGCGGTGCCGCCCTGCGCACCGACTCCGGGGAGCAGGATCGGCCCGTTGAGCATGGTGAGATCCGGGGTCTCGGTGAGTGTGGCGCCGACCACCACCCCTACCGAACCCGGCTGCCCGGCCGGATTGAGCTGGGCGGCGTCGTCGACCACCGTCTGCGCGACGGTGCGGCCGCCGACCGTCGCCTGCTGGATCTGGGCGGCTTCCGGATTGGAGGTGGCGGCCAGGACGAATACGCCACGGTGGTTGGCGTGGGCCAGCTCCAGGGCCGGGCGGAGGGCGCCGAAGCCCAGGTAGGGCGATACGGTGACCGCGTCCGCGCCCAGCGGGCCGTCGGCGAGCCAGGTGCGGGCGTAGGCGTCCATGGTGGAGCCGATATCGCCGCGTTTGGCGTCGGCCAGGACCAGGGTGCCCGAGGCACGCAGCACCTCGATGGTGCGTTCGAGCACCGCGATCCCCGCGGCGCCGTAGGCCTCGAAGAAGGCGACCTGCGGTTTGACCACCGCCACCGTTCCGTCGAAGGCTTCGACGCAGCGCTCGGCGAAGGCCTCGAGCCCGTCGGCGTCCTCGGACATACCCCAGGCCGTGAGGAGGGCGGGATGGGGATCGATCCCGACACAGATCGGCCCGTGGGTGTTCATGGCGGCGGCCAGCCGCTCACCGAACGTCGTGGTCGTCATCGCCCGCGCCCTCAGCCGCGCAACGCCGAGTGCAGTTCCTGCAGCGACCGCACGCCCAGCCCGCCGTTGATACTGGCCTCGATGCCCTGGACGGCTGCCGCGGCGCCCTGGACCGTGGTGATACAGGGGATGTTGACCCCGACCGCGGCGCTGCGGATCTCGTAGCCGTCCACCCGGGGGCCGGAATTACCGTAGGGGGTGTTGAAGACCATATCGACCTCCCCGTCGCGGATCTGGTCCACGATGGACGGCTGCGGGGGCGTGTGGCTGCCGCCGGCCGGGGAGACCGGATCCGAATGCTTACGGACCTGCTCGCAGGGGATCCCGTTGCGGCGCAGCATTTCCGCGGTTCCGGCGGTGGCCAGGATACGGAAGCCGAGATCGTGCAGGCGTTTCACCGGGAACACCATGGCGCGTTTGTCGCGATTGGCGATGGAGACGAACACGGTGCCCTCGGTGGGCAGCGATCCGTACGCCGCGGATTGGCTCTTGGCGAACGCGGTACCGAAGTCGGCGTCGATTCCCATGACCTCACCGGTGGATTTCATCTCCGGCGAGAGCAGCGAATCCACCTGGCTCCCGTCGGCCCTGCGGAAGCGGTGGAACGGCAGGACCGCTTCCTTGACCGCCACCGGAGCGTCCAGCGCGACATGCCCGCCGTCGCCCTCGGGCAGCATGCCCTCGGCGCGGAGTTCGGCGATGGTGGTGCCGAGCATGATCCGCGCGGCCGCCTTGGCCAGCGGTACGGCGGTGGCCTTGGAAACGAACGGGACGGTGCGGCTGGCGCGCGGGTTGGCCTCGAGGACGTAGAGGACATCGTCCTTGAGCGCGTACTGCACGTTCAGCAGACCTTTGACGCCGATCCCCTTGGCCAGCGCGACGGTGGAGCGGCGCACCGCCTCGATATCGCTGCGGCCCAGGGTGATCGGCGGCAGCGCGCAGGCGGAGTCACCGGAGTGGATACCGGCCTCCTCGATATGTTCCATGACGCCGCCCAGGAAGACCTCGTGGCCGTCGCAGAGCGCGTCCACGTCGATTTCGATGGCGTCTTCCAGGAACCGGTCCACCAGCACCGGATGTTCGGGGCTGAGTTCGGTGGCCCGGGAGATATAGCCCTCGAGGGACTGCTCGTCGTAGACGATCTCCATGCCGCGACCGCCCAGCACGTACGAGGGGCGCACCAGGACCGGGTAACCGATATCGGCCGCGATCTTGCGGGCCTGCTCGAAAGTGGTGGCGGTGCCGTATTTGGGGGCGGGCAGCCCGGCGGCGATCAGGAGGTCACCGAATTCGCCGCGGTCCTCGGCGAGATCGATGGCGGCGGCGGTGGTGCCGACCACCGGCACCCCGGCGGCGGTGAGCCGTTCCGCGAGCCCCAGCGGGGTCTGCCCGCCGAGCTGCACGATGACCCCGGCGACCGTGCCGGACTCGGATTCGGCGTGGTAGACCTCTAGCACGTCCTCGAAGGTGAGGGGTTCGAAGTAGAGGCGGTCGGCGGTGTCGTAGTCGGTGGACACCGTTTCCGGGTTGCAGTTGACCATGACGGTCTCGTAGCCGGCCGCCGACAGCGTCTGCGCTGCGTGGACGCACGAGTAGTCGAATTCGATGCCCTGGCCGATACGGTTGGGCCCGGACCCCAGGATGATCACCTTGTCGCGATCGGGCTGCGGGGCGACCTCGGATTCCGCCGCGGGGTCGAGTTCGTAGGCCGAATAGTGATACGGCGTCTTGGCCTCGAATTCGGCGGCACAGGTATCGACCGTTTTGAACACCGGCCGCACTCCGAGCCGGTGCCGCAGGGCGCGCACACCGCTCTCACCGGCCAGTTCCGGCCGCAGTGCGGCGATCTGGCGATCGGAGAGGCCGTGGTACTTCGCCCGCCGCAGCAGCGATTCGTCCAGGACAGGGGTCTCCAGCAGTTCCGCGCGCAGCTCCACCAGTCCGGCGATCTCGGCGACGAACCACGGGTCGATCCCGGAGGCGGCGGCGACGTCCTCGATGCTCGCCCCGAACCGCAGGGCGCGCTCCACCTGGTAGATCCGGCCCTCGGTGGGGGTGCGCAGATCCGCGAGGATCTCCGCGATCGCGGCGTCGATATCGGCCTGATCCGTGGAGGCCGGTGCCCATCTGCCGTCCGCGGCGGTCCAGAACCCGGCCGCTTTGGTTTCCAGCGAGCGCAGCACCTTACCGAGCGCCTCGGCGAAATTGCGGCCCAGCGACATGGCCTCGCCCACCGATTTCATGGTGGTGGTCAGAGTGGGGTCGGCGCCGGGGAACTTCTCGAACGCGAACCTCGGCGCCTTCACCACGACATAGTCGAGGGTGGGTTCGAAACAGGCCGGAGTTTCCTTGGTGATGTCGTTGACGATCTCGTCGAGCGTGTAACCGATGGCCAGTTTGGCCGCGATCTTGGCGATCGGGAAACCGGTGGCCTTGGACGCCAGCGCCGAGGACCGCGAGACGCGCGGGTTCATCTCGATGACGATGAGCCGGCCGTCGGCCGGATCCACCGCGAACTGGATATTGCAGCCGCCGGTGTCCACCCCGACCTCACGCAGGATCGCGATACCCAGATCACGCATCTTCTGGTACTCGCGGTCGGTGAGGGTGAGGGCTGGGGCGACGGTCATGGAGTCGCCGGTGTGCACACCCATCGGGTCCACGTTCTCGATCGAGCAGACGATCACGACATTGTCGCGCCCGTCGCGCATCAGCTCGAGTTCGTATTCCTTCCAGCCGAGGATCGACTCCTCGATCAGCACGTTCGCGGTCGGCGAGGCGGCCAGGCCGCCACCGGCGATCCGGTCGAGATCGGTATTGTCGTAGGCCATTCCGGACCCGAGCCCGCCCATGGTGAACGAAGGCCGCACCACGACCGGGAAGCCCAGTTCCGCGACGGTGTCGCGGACCTCGTCCATGGTGTAGCAGACCCGGGAGCGGGCACTCTCCCCGCCGACCCGCGCCACGATGTCCTTGAATTTCTGCCGATCCTCACCGCGCTGGATGGCCTCGAAATCGGCGCCGATCAGCTCGACCCCGTACTTCTCCAGCACCCCGCGCTCGTGCAGCGCGACCGCGGTGTTCAGCGCGGTCTGCCCACCGAGGGTGGCCAGCAGCGCGTCGGGACGTTCCTTCTCGATGACCTTCTCGACGAATTCCGGGGTGATCGGCTCCACATAGGTGGAATCGGCGAACTCCGGGTCGGTCATGATGGTCGCCGGATTCGAGTTGACCAGCGAGACGCGCAGCCCCTCGGCGCGCAGCACCCGGCACGCCTGGGTGCCCGAGTAGTCGAATTCGCACGCCTGACCGATGACGATCGGGCCCGAACCGATGACCAGAATATGTTCGAGGTCGGTACGGCGTGGCATCAGGCTCCCTCCATAAGACCGGAGAACCGGTCGAACAAGTACGCGGCGTCATGGGGTCCGGCGGCCGCTTCCGGGTGGTATTGCACGGAGAAGGCGCGGCCGTCGATCAGGCGCACCCCCTCCACGACACCGTCGTTGGCGCAGACGTGGCTGACCTCGGCTTTGCCGAACGGGGTGTCGAACTGCTCGCCGCGCTCTCCCTCCAGCGCGAACCCGTGGTTCTGCGCGGTGATGGAGATGCGGCCGGTGTCGTGTTCGATGACCGGGATATTGATTCCCCGGTGCCCGAATTTCATCTTGTAGGTGCCGCGACCCAGCGCCCGGCCCAGGATCTGGTTACCGAAGCAGATACCGAACAGCGGCAGCCCTTTGTCGAGGATGCCCTGGGTCAGCGCGACGGCGGTATCGGCGGTGGCCGGGTCGCCCGGACCGTTGGACAGGAACGCGCCGTCCGGTTTCAGTTCCAGGATCTTGTCCAGGCTCGTCGAGGACGGGACCACATGCACCCGCATGCCCCGCGCGGCGAACATCCGCGGGGTGTTGGATTTGATCCCCAGGTCGACGGCGACCACGGTGAACCGGGGAGTGCCTTCCGGTTCCACGGTGTAGATCCGGTCGGTAGTGACCTCACCGGCGAGATCGGCGCCCAGCATGGACGGCTGGCCGGTGACCCGGGCGAGCAGTTCCTCGGTATCGGCGAGCGCCGGGCCGGAGAAGATCCCCGCCTTCATCGAGCCGCGGCTGCGCAGATGCCGCACCACCGCGCGGGTGTCGATACCGGCGATGCCGACGATGTTCTGCTGTTCCAGCTGTCCGGGCAGGGTGCCGCTGGACCGCCAGTTCGAGGCGCGGCGCGCGGGATCGCGGACCGCGTAGCCCGCGACCCAGATCTGCTGGGATTCGTCGTCCTCGTCGTTCCAGCCGGTATTGCCGATCTGCGGGGCGGTGGCCACCACGATCTGCCGGTGATAACTGGGGTCGGTGAGGGTTTCCTGATATCCGGTCATCGCGGTGCAGAACACCGCTTCGCCGAGGGTCTGGCCCACCGCGCCGTAGGCGGTGCCGCGGAAGACCCGTCCGTCTTCCAGAATCAGGGCCGCATCCGTTGTTGTCGTCATTTCTCGTCGTCTCCCGTCGTTGCCCGCGCCCAGGCCGGATACACCGTTTTGTCGTCGCCGCGGAACCCGGTGTCGATCTCGGTCCCGCTCGGCAGCGTCCAGCGGATGACCAGTACTCCGCCCTCGCTCATGACCTTGCCCGCGTGTCCACGTTCGGTACGGATCACGGAGATGGACTCCTCCGGAATCCAGATCGCGGACGCACCCTGCCGTTCCAGCAAGATTCCGTGTTCGAAGCGGGTGAGCTCCGCGGTCGCGCGGAAGCCGAGGTCACCGACCGCGATCCGGTCCTGCCAGCTCGGCGCGATGGTGCTGCCGAGGTAGAGGCCGGTGGTCGGATCCAGGACCTGCGCGCCCGTCTCCTCCGGTACGGGGGGCAGGTCGCCGATGCGGTCGGCCTGCCGGGCGGCACGGTTACGCCAGCCCCGGTACATCAGGTAGACGAACAGCGCCCACAGCAGAACGCAGCCGATAACCCACAGTGCCCGCTCCATCAGCGCTCTCCTACTCGTACACCCGCGGGTGCGGCCACCCCGTCGCGCGCGGTGATCCGGCCGCGCAGCAGTGTGGTGGTGACCCGTCCCGGCAGCGTCATCGCCTGATACGGGGTGTTGCTCGCGATACTCGCGAGATCCCCGCCCTCCACGGTCCAGGTGGCCTCCGGGTCGACCAGCACCAGGTTGGCGGGCTCGCCCTCGGCGATCGGGCGGCCCTGGTCGTCGAGGCCGACGATCCCGGCGGGCCGTTCGCTCATCACCCGGGCGACCCCGCGCCAGTCCAGCAGACCGGGCCGCACCATGGTCTCCACCACGACGGACAACGCGGTCTCCAAACCCAGCATCCCGGGCCGCGCCGCGGCGAATTCGCAGCATTTGTCCTGTTCGGCGTGCGGGGCGTGATCGGTGGCGACACAGTCCACGATGCCGTCCGCCAGCGCCTGCCGCAAAGCCTCGGTATCGGAGCCCTCGCGGAGCGGCGGATTCACCTTGTTCACCGCATCATAGGTTTCCAGGCGGGCGTCGGTCAGCAGCAGATGATGTGGCGTAACCTCGGCCGTGATCGAAATACCTTGCGCTTTCGCCCATTTCACCAATTCCACGGTGCCGGCTGTGGAAGCGTGGCAGATGTGGACCCGTGCGCCCGCGTCCCGGGCCAGCAGCGCGTCACGCGCGACGATGGATTCCTCCGCGGCCCGCGGCCACCCCGCCAGACCCAGCCGGGCCGCGGTCGGTCCTTCGTGCGCCACCGCCCCGGAGGTGAGCCGGGGCTCCTCCGCGTGCTGCGCGATGAGTACGCCCAGCGAGCGGGCGTACTCCAGCGCGCGCCGCATGATGAGCGGGTCGTGCACGCAGTGCCCGTCGTCGGAGAACATGCGCACCGCGCCCGCGCCGGTGGCCATGGTGCCCATCTCGGCGAGCTGCGCGCCGGCCAGGCCGACCGTCACCGCGCCCACCGGGTACACGTCGACCAGCCCGACTTCCTGCCCGCGCCGCCAGACATGGTCGGTGACCACCTGGGTATCGGCGACCGGCGAGGTGTTGGCCATGGCGAAGACCGCGGTGTAGCCGCCCAGCGCCGCGGCGGCGGACCCCGATTCGATGGTCTCGGTGTCCTCGCGGCCGGGTTCGCGCAGGTGGGTGTGCAGATCCACGAATCCGGGCAGCAGCACCTGCCCGGTACCGTCGACGATCTCCGCGCCCTCGGCCTGCAGGCCGGTGCCGATCTGCCGGATCACGCCGCCGGCGACCAGCACATCCACCGGCTCGCCCTCGCCGTAGGGCCGCACCCCGGTGATCAGCACGTTATCGTTCACACTGTGTCCTCCGGGCGCGCGCGGGGGGCCTCCGTGGTTACGCTCCGCTGCCGCCTCCGGGCCCGACTCGCTCACGCCGCGGCCTCCTGCACTCCGACCAGGAGGCGGAACAGCACCGCCATCCGCATATGGACTCCATTCGTCACCTGTTGCAATACGGCGGCGCGCGGCGAATCGGCCACCGACGACGCGATCTCCATACCGCGCAGCATCGGGCCGGGGTGCAGCACCACCGCCTGTTCGTCGAGCAGCGCCAGCCGGCGTTCCGAGAGGCCGTAGCGGATCGAGTACTCGCGGGCCGACGGGAAGAATCCGCCGTTCATCCGCTCCGCCTGGACCCGCAGCATGAGGACGGCGTCGGCGCCGGGCAGTTCGGAATCCAGATCCGTCGAGACCCGCACCGGCCAGCCCTCGACGCCCACCGGCAGCAGCGTGCGCGGCGCGACGAGCACCACCTCCGCCCCGAGCGTGGACAGCAGGAACGCATTGGACCGGGCTACCCGGCTGTGCAGGATATCGCCGACGATCACCACCCGTTTACCGGCGATATCGCCGAGCCGCTGCCGCAGGGTCAAGGCGTCGAGCAGCGCCTGGGTGGGGTGCTGATGGGTGCCGTCACCGGCATTGATCACCGCGGGGACCGAACTGCCCGACTGCCGCGACCAGTCCTCGAACCAGCGGGTGATCTGATGGGCCGCACCGGAGGCGGGATGCCGCACGATGAGCGCGTCGGCACCCGCGGCGTGCAGGGTGAGCGCGGTATCGCGCAGCGACTCCCCCTTGGCGACCGAGGAGCTGCTCGCGCTCACATTGATCACGTCGGCGCTCATCCATTTGCCCGCGACCTCGAAGGAGACCCGGGTGCGGGTGGAGTTCTCGAAGAACACCGTCATCACCGTGCGACCGCGCAGAGTGGGGAGTTTGCGCACTTCGCGGCCCAGCAGCGCCTGTTCGAATCGTTCGGCCTCGTCGAGCAGTTCGGTGGCGGTGTCGCGATCCAGATCGGTCACCGTCAGCAGATGTCTCACTGTCCCTCCCCCTGATGCAGGAAAACCCCGTCGCGGCCGTCGTGTTCGGACAGCAGCACCGACACGTCCTCGGTGCGCGCGGTGGGCACGTTCTTGCCGACGAAATCGGCACGGATCGGTAGTTCGCGGTGGCCCCGGTCCACCAGGACCGCCAGCTGGACGGCGCGCGGCCGGCCCAGATCCCGCAGCGCGTCCAGCGCGGAGCGCACCGTGCGTCCGGAGAAGAGCACATCGTCGACGAGGACGACCAGCGCGTCCTCGATTCCGCCTTCGGGGACCGATGTGCGTTCCAGCGGACGATGCGGTTTGGTGCGCAGATCGTCGCGGTAGAGCGTGATGTCGAGCGAACCGAGCGCGGGCCGGACTCCGGAGAATTCCTCGATCTTGTCGGTGAGCCGATGCGCGAGAGTGGTGCCGCGGGTCGGGATACCGATGAGCACTACCCGGGGCGTGCCGGGATCGCCCGAATCCAGGGCGGTGCGTTCGATGATCTGGTGTGCGATCCGCGCGATGGTGCGGCCGACATCGGAGGCGGAGAGCAGTTCGCGCCCTGTCGCGACCCATTCCGGGGTGTGCCGCTCGGGAGGTGACGTCGCCTCGGCAGCACCGCGTTCTTCGGGCACGGCCATACCGACCTCCTTCCCCGCCTCACTGGACGGTCCGTTAAAGGATGTCTTACGCCGAGCAGCCTATCAGCCGCCGAACGGGGACTTTCACCAGGTGAGGACCGGCCTCGAAGTGTGAACGGGGCCACGCCCGGCGGCAGGGCCGCGAGATGTGACTGCGGTTACCACCTGGGCCGAGGGCACTCCCGCGGGCCGGGCCCGCGCCGAGGAGATCCTCGATCGGTACGGCGCGCTGCTGCACAGTACGGGCCGCGACATGGTGCGGTTCATGCACGAGAACCAGCCGGCGTTCCGGGAACTCGGTGTCGGGGTGAGCCTGCGCTATCAGTTCCGGCTGCTCGCGGATCTGATGACCGAACCCGCCCGGGATCCGCTCGATGTGTTCCACGCCCGCCAGGCCCTGCTCGCGATCAGCTGGAGCACGGCGATGATGGGCGATCTCCCGCTCTCCGACGACGAATGCCACCGCGCCGCCGTGGATATCGCGCAGGAATTGCTACGTCGCTGCCGGCTCGGGTAACCGGGCTCCGGAATTTCCGGCGCCCTGGGCCCGCACCTTCTCAGCCGGTCCGGCCGGAGCGCAACAGACCCTCGGCCACGAGCGTCAGCAACGCGTCCGCGCGCTGCGCCGGCTCCGGCGACGATGCGGCGGCCAGCGCTATACCGTTGGCGAGTTGCAGTACATCGTCGACCGTCACCGCGGGGGCGACCGAACCTTCCTGCCCGGCACGGGTGAGCAGCCCCCGGGCGGCATCCCGGAGGACCGCGTGGGGCGAGAAGCCCTCGGCGAACTCGTAGCCCGTCAGCGCCGGCCCGAACCCACGCGTGGCGGCCGCGTGCGCCACCACGTCACGTAGCCAGTCCATGAGTGCAGCACCGGCATCCGATGCCGCCCGCAACTCTTCGGCGCGCGCGCTCAACGCCTGAACCCGGTCGTGGAGCACCGCCTCCAGCAGTTGGGCGCGATGGGGGAAATGCCGATGGAGGGTGGCAGAGCCGACTCCTGCGCGGCGGGCGATCTCTTCCAGCGAGGCCCCGGCGCCGTCCTCGGCGAGCACCGCACTCGCCGCGGTGATCAAGCGGTCTCGATTGCGGCGCGCATCGGCGCGCCGCCGACCGGCGTGCCCGGAACTCTCGCCCATCTACAAACACCTCTTGCCAAGTGGGGTGGGGACCCCATATCGTACCGACCATTAAATGGGGTGACCACCCCACTTATCTGGATCACATCCGAGGAGACCCGAAGAATGCAGATCAGTGTGGCCGTCGGCGAGGTTCGCGGTCCCGCGACATGGGAAGACATCGCCATCCAGGCACGCGCCGCGGCGAGCGCCGGATTCACGACCGCGTGGGCGAGTCAGGCACTCGGCTGGGACGCGCTGACCACTCTCGCCGCGGTCGGCGCCGGCCTCGATATCGCAGTAGGCACGTCGGTGGTCCCCACACCTCAGCGGCACCCGATGATGCTCGCCGCACAAGCGTTGACCGTGCAGGCCGCGGTGGCGGGACGGTTGACCTTGGGCGTGGGCGCGGGAATCGGCGCGATGGTGACGGGAATGCTCGGCCTACCGGCGGATCGGCCGGCGGCACGCATGCGGGAGTACCTGACAGTGCTCGGTCCGCTGCTCCGCGGGGAAACCGTCGATCACCACGGCGAGACACTGACCGCCGTGGGCGCGGTGACGATCCCCGGCGCCGTACCCGCACCATCTGTCCTGGTCGCGGCGATGGGACCGCGGATGGTCGGGCTGGCCGGAGAGCTCGCCGACGGCACGGCGACCTGGATGACAGGCCCCCGAGTGCTGGCCGAGCACATCGTCCCGGGGATCACCGCGGCAGCGGCAGGCGCCGGTAGGTCGGCGCCACGGATCGTCGCCGGCCTACCGGTATGCCTCACCGACGCGGAGGACGATGTCCGCGCCCGGGTCTCCGAGCAGTTCGCGCTCGCCACCCAGGTGCCGGAATATCGCGCGACGCTCGACCGTGAAGGAGTGGCCGGCCCCGGGGATATCGCGGTCGTGGGCACCGAGACACGAGTGAGGCGGGCATTGGCCCGGCTCGACGAGGCCGGGGTCACCGAATTCATGGCGGTCCCTTTCGGCACCTCCGCCGAACAGGACCGCACCATCGAACTGCTCGCCGAATTGGCCGACGAAAACCGATGATCCTCATTCCTCCGTGTGCGCGAGCACGGCCGCGGCCAACTCCTCGTGTACCTCCTCCGGCAGCGTATGACCCATACCCGCCACGATCAGCAGCCGTGCCCCGGGGATCTGCTCGGCAATGAGCGCGCCGTGGCCCGGTTTGGCGGGCTCGTGGCTGCCTTCGACGACCAGCGTGGGCGTCTGCACGCGGTGTAGCACGCCCACCGGTTCGAAATCCGGCTGCGCCGCCGCGGCCAGCCGATGGTTGGCCACGGCCGACAGATCGCGGGCGCGGTCGTGGATGCGCTCCTGCAGCCGGCGGGCCGCGTCCTCCTCGAATGGCAACCCGGTGCCGTGCAGCACGCGCTGCTCGGCGACCATGCCGTCGATCCGGTCGTGCCGGTTTTCCGGTGGCGCAGCAGCCATCAGCGCGCGGTAGAACGCGATGAACTCCGGCGTCGGCTCCGGCAGGCTCCCCTCGGGCTGCGGCTCCCCCAGCAGCGCTCGCATGAGGACCATGCCTTCGCCGCCGCCGAGCGGCGAGGAACCGATCACGGTCAGCGAGCGCACCCGCTCCGGCCGCTCCACGGCGATGAACTGGCCGAGCAGCCCACCCGCCGAGTGGCAGACCAGGTGCGCGCTCCGCAGGTCGTGCGCGTCCAGCACGCGATAGACGTCGTCCTTGATATCGCTCCACGTGTACGGATGCGCCGCGAAATCGACGGTGTCCGACCGGCCGGTGTCGCGGTGGTCGTACCGGATCACCCGGCGACCCCCGGCGACGAGGCGGCCGACGAACTCGTCCTGCCACAGAATGCCCTGCGACATCGACCCCATGATCAACAGGATCGGCGTATCCGTCGCGGTGCCGAATTCTTCACTCCAGAGATTCACGTCGTGCATGGGGCGGGGTGTCCTCTTCTGTAGACGTACCGGTCGCGCCGGTGTTGTTTCCTGCTGCGGGCGGGCTTCCGACCCCGCCTCAGCGGGGGCCACGCCGGCCGGTCCGGGACCCTCCGTTGCGGGCGGCGGCCACCCGCGGAGGGGCCGGACGAGCCACGAAACGCTGCTGGTTGTTGCGAATGGGATAGGTGCCGTGCTGCTTTCGCATATCTGTTGCGCCTTTCGTGTACCGGTGCGTACCGGGCCTTCGAGGGGACGGCGGGGGCTACGCACCCTTACCGCCTCAGATGTAGTACTCTGTTCGAAGTGGTTTGAACCGTAGTACTACAGATGGAGTGGTGTCAAGTGGTCCGCACGAATCCCGAACGCCGCCAGGCGTTGCTGGACGCATCGATCGAGGTCCTGGCCCGAGACGGAGCCCGGGGCCTGACCTTCCGCGCAGTGGACAAAGCGGCGGCAGTACCCGCCGGAACGGCATCCAACTACTTCAGCAACCGCGACGACCTACTCGTCCAGGTGGGCCACCGGTACTACGAGCGCTTGATCCCCGACGAATCGGCGATGGCCGCCCTGCACGGACCACGCACCCGCGAGACCGTCGCCGAGCTCATGACCGAGGTCGTCGGGCGCGTCACCCGCTTCCGCACCGGCTATCTGGCCCTGCTGGAACTCCGATTGGAAGCCACTCGGCGACCCGAACTACAGGCCCTGCTCACCGAGCGGGTGCGCGCCGATCTCGACTTCAATATCCGTAACCACCTGGACTTCGGGATGCCCGGCGACGAGGACACCGTCGTGCTGCTGTTCCTCGCCCTGAACTGGCTGATCCTCGAGCGACTCACCCTGCCCGGCGTCTTCACCGAGGAACAGGCCCGCGGACTGGTACAGATGGCCGTGGAACGCGCGATCCCCGCCGCCGATTCCTGATGTTCGCCCGCCGGGTTCCCGGTTCCATCCGGCCGGGACCACCCAGGCGGGCGCGCGCCACGGAACGCCGGATCGCATGAACGGTTCACACAGCAGCGGGCCGGGGCGGCGGGGGAAAAATCGGGCGGGCGGTCGGGAGAGGGGAGGGGGGGGGGTAGATTGT
>NZ_JBKOOL010000158.1:0-13731 GCF_046764065.1 Nocardia sp. NPDC002869 | reverse complement strand
GGCGCCGTCGAGATCGCCGCAGGCCTCCCGGGCCGACCGCTCGATATCGTCGAGTTCCCCGGCGTATTCCGCGGCCAGAGCGGCGAGTTCGGTGGCCGGTTCGCTCGGCGGCAGCTCGGCACCCGGCTCCCCGGACCACAGGCCGCGTGCCTGTTCCACGATGGCCAGCGCCCCGGCCGGATCACCCGCGGCCAACGCGGCACCGGCCCGGCGCACCAACTGCCGCACGGCCGTCAGATCCACCTGTTCCGGCCCGAGCGCGAGCCGGTATCCGGCCGGACCCGCCTCCAGCACGCCCTCGGGCAACCCGGCCCGCAGCCGCGAGATCTGGGTGTGCAGCGCGTTCATCGGCGAACGCGGCGGCGCGTCGCCCCAGACCTCTTCGATGAGTACGGCGGCGCTACGGCTGCGCCCCGGCCGCAGCGCCAGCGCGACCAGCAGCAATCGGGCCCGGGCTCCCGGCAGTGCCACCAGTTCGGCGTCGCGGCGCATCGCGATACGACCCAGCAGCGTCACCACGAGTGTTTCGTCCGCGGCGGCCGGGATCACCGGAGGACGGCCGTGCGAGCGGCCCGGGTCGAGAACCATACCGACGTCATCCTATGCGCCGTGCCGCCCCGTCAGCGCGTCGTCACCACCGGGTCGTGTGGTCAGCCCCGCCACCGGCCGGTGGCCAGGAACTCGTCCAGGACCGCCGTGGGCTCGGCCAGGTCCCAGCCCTGGCCCGCGACCCATTCGTCGCTGTAATAGGTGCCCGCGTAGCGTTCACCGCCGTCGCACAGCAGAGTGACCACGCTGCCGCTGCGCCCGGTCGCCAGCATCTGTGCGATCAGCGCGCAGGCGCCCCAGAAGTTGGTTCCGGTGGAACCGCCCACCTTCCGGCCGAGTCCCCGGCTCGCGAACCGGGCCGCGGCGATGGAGGCGGCGTCGGGGACATGGATCATCCGGTCCACCACCTCCGGCACGAACGACGGTTCCATCCGGGGCCGCCCGATCCCCTCGATCCGCGACGGCATACCGGTCGTATAGTCGCGCAGCCCGGTCTCGTAGGCGCCGTAGAACGCGGAGTTGTCCGGATCCACCACGGCCAGCCGGGTCGGATACCGGCGGTAGCGCAGATACCGGCCGATGGTCGCGCTGGTGCCCCCGGTGCCGGCGCCGACCACGATCCACTCCGGCACCGGGTGGGATTCCAGGGTCAGCTGGTCGAAGATGGACTCGGCGATATTGTTGTTCCCGCGCCAGTCCGTCGCGCGTTCGGCATTGGTGAACTGGTCCAGGTAGTGGCCGCCGCATTCGGCGGCCAGCCGGGCCGCCTCGGTGTACATATCGGGTGGGCGCCGGACATAGTGGCACCGCCCGCCCTGGGCTTCGATGAGCGCGATCTTCTGCGGTGAGGTGTTGGCCGGAACCACCGCCACGAAGTCGAGGCCGAGCAGTTGGGCGAAATACGCCTCGCTCACCGCGGTCGACCCGGAGGATGCCTCGACGATCGTGGTCCCCTCGGTGATCCAGCCGTTGCACAGGGCGTAGAGGAACAGGGACCGGGCCAGCCGGTGTTTCAGGCTGCCGGTGATATGGGTGGATTCATCCTTCAGGTAGAGCTGCACATTCCAGCCGGCCGGCAGCGGATACCGCAGCAGATGGGTATCGGCGCTGCGCTGGGCGTCGGCATCGATGAGCCGGACCGCCTCATCGGCCCAGCCGCGCGGGTTGCCGCGCGCGCAGGACTTCACGCCGGGCCGCCGGAGCTGCCCTTTTCCCCTCGCTCCGGATCTGTTTCCGGCGCGCTCTCGGCCGTGGTACCGGGCCCCCGCGCGGCGGGCTTCTCCGGTTCCGCGGCCTCGGGCTCCCCGCGCAGCCGGGCCCGGAGCTGCGCTTTGTCCCGGCGGCGGCGTTCGTCCACCGCCGCGATGTCGGAGTTCACTTTCGCGCGCAGCCCTTTGAACAGGGTGAGCGAGAGCGGCAGCGCGATGACGATCGCGAAGAGGATCGCCACGACCAGCGGAATCTGCACCCCGACCAGCGCGGTCACGGCCACGATTACGGCGGTGAGTATGGCGACCAGCACCAGCCGGGCCAGGGTGTAGAGCGCCAGATTGCGTGCCAGCCGGCGGCCCGGCGACGTACCGGGCCGGGGCGTGTTCGGTTCCTCGGATAGGTTCGCGTCACTCACCTGACCAGCGTAAGCGACGCACCGAACCCCCTCGTACCGCGTATCCGTTTTGTCCATTACCTCCGCTTTACCAACAGTAGGTGGTTCGAACACCCGGGGGTCGCGGTGCCACTATGTCGGAACCCGATGAGAAAACGTGACGAAACAGAAAGGTTTGCCATGACCGCGATCGCCATGGGGGCGCAGGAGAACCTGTTGACCCCGGGCCAGGTTGCCACCCTGTTCCACGTAGACCCCAAGACCGTCACCCGCTGGGCGCATGCCGGACGGCTCGGCTCGCTGCGCACCCCGGGTGGCCATCGCCGGTTCCGTGAATCGGAGGTGATGCGGTTGCTCGAATCGCTCACCACCGAGGCGACCGTACGCGGCTGAGACCGCGTCCACCCGGACGGCACCACTACGCGGACAGCTCGGCCGCTCCCTTCGCGCGGCTGAGCTGGACCCGGTCGAGCGGACCGCCCGATGTGCACAGTGGGGGGCGAGGCCCGTCCGCACGCGGCGCCGGCAAGGCGTAGGTACGGAGGCGTAGGCACGGAGGCCCCGCGGCCGCACTTACCCGGCAGCGGCTCGTGGAGTTAACCTCGAGGGAGGAGGTGAGCCACGTGATGTACCTGTTGGCACTCATCGCGATCGTTGCGATCATGGTGCTGTGCTGGAAGGCATTCGGCCCCGGGCATGGCACGCCCGCTCCGGGACCGACCCGAAAGCGTGTTCTCGGCCCGGACGACGATCCCGAATTCCTCTGGCGTATCTCGCGTCAGCAGAAACATCGGGACGGCGATCCGGGGCCCGCAGAACACTGACCCCCGCGCCCCGACAACGCCCGGCCGCGGGTATTTTCCCGCGGCCCGGAGGGCCGGTTCAATCGCTGGTGCTGTCCAGTTGAGGCAGCCCTTCGACCGCCCTCAATTTATCCGCGACCACGGCCAAGCGGTCGAGCGCCTCGGCCGGCAATCCGACCGCGGTGCGCACCAATCTGACCAGGGAGTCCGGCTCCAGACCGCAGATGAGCGCGTTGTTCGCGGCCACGGATGCGCAACAATCGGCATCGCCGCTGTTATCCGAACTGAAATTCTCCGAATCCACTGCCGCTCTCCTCATCGATCGCCGCGCTATGGAGGGGAAATGACCGGGCACACCCGATAAATCGCGGGCCGGGCCCTGTACAGTTCAGCAAATAACCCGCCCGAACAATAGCAACCGAGCATTGCGGCCGAGTAACGATCATTACGGCCGGGGAAATAGCCGTCCGGTCAGGTCAGGCCGGAGTAACTGTGCAGCCCGGAAACGACCAGGTTGATGATGAAGAGGTTGAACAGCATCGCCACGAAACCCGCCACATTGATCCATGCGGCTTTCGTGTCCCGCCAGCCCGAGGTGGCCCGCGCGTGCAGATACGCCGCGTAGAGCACCCAGGCGATGAACGAGCAGGTCTCCTTCGGATCCCAGCCCCAGAACCGTCCCCAGGCCGCCTCGGCCCAGATCGCGCCGAGAATGACCCCGGCACCGAAGAGCGGGAACCCGATGATGGTGGTGCGGTAGGCCAGCCGGTCGAGCGTGCGGGCATCGGGCAGGCGCCGTGCGATCGTGCCCAGGATATTCGAGGATTCGGCGCCCTCGGGCTCACGCAGCCGGTACAGGAACAGCAGACTCGCCACGCCCGACACCAGGAACACCCCGCTGCCCAGGCTCACGATCGTGACGTGCAGCGGCAGCCAGAACGAGCGCAGCGCGGGGACGACCGGGGCCGCGTCGGTATACAGCACCGTGCCCGCGAGGAACATCAGGATCAGCATCGGCACGAGCAGGAACACCCACATCGCCCGGAACCGGGCGTCCCGCATGAGCACCAGGCCGACCACCGCCGCGGCCGCGGTCGCCATGGAGACGAACTCGTACATATTGCCGAGGGGGAATCGTCCGGTGGAGAAACCGCGCAGCACGATCGAGCCCACGTGCAGGGCCACCGCCACGAACAGCACCGAGAAGGCCATATTGCCGAATCGCTCCGACAGCGGCAGAGTCGGCGTCTCGGCGATCCGGCCGGGAGTAGCGCTGCCCGCGGCGACCCCGCCGGCGGGAACCATCTCCCGCTCGCTCACCTGCCGGACCCGCGCCGAGGCGTACTGCACGATCAATAGCAGCAGTACCAGCGCGTACACGACGATCGACGTCTTGTAGGCGAGGTCGCTGTAGCCGGCGAGCGTATCGTCGATCGGCATCGTTACATCTCCCGTGTTCGTACCGCGGTGCTCGATGGACAGCGCTGCTGCCCGTGCGTGGTCGCCCACGCGGGTGCTCAGGGGCGGCGATCAGTCGCCGGACGCGTCCAGCAGCCGGTGCCGCAGGCGATCGAACTCTCCGCCCCAGCCGGCCTGATCGGTACGGGCCAGTCCGCCCATCTCTACTACGACGCGTCGTTGCTCCACGGTACCCTCCGGGGTCACCCGCAACCAGACCCGCCTCCGCGAAACCAGCAGCGAGACCAGCAGCCCGCCCATCATCACCAGCGCGCTGACCAGCACCCACTGCTGCGCGGGATCATGGGAGACCTGGAGATTCACGAACTCCTCGGCCCCGTCGAAACGCACCTCGGTGCCGCCCGGCAGCTTTGTGGTCTCACCCGGCCGCAGATTCACCCGGGCCTCCTTGGTGAGCCGGCCCTGCGCGACCATCTCCTGATCGAGCGCGAAGATCGACTGCGGGCGGCCGGTGTCCAGCCCGGTGTCGCCGCGATAGATATCGACCGCCACCGCCGGATCGGTCATCTCCGGATACACGGAGGTGAGCAGCGAACCGTGGAAACCGGCGGTCGGCGCGAACAGCCCCTCGATCGCGATCTGGTTCCGGCGCCGCTCGGCCTCGGTGGCGAACATCCCGCCCGGCGGATCGATCCGCAGCACCCCGCTGGAGAGGAAGGTCTGCATATCGGTGGGCTGCCACTGGATGGTCTCGGTGCGTTTCTCACCGTTCGGGAAGGTCACCGTGAAGGTCGGCGCGTAACCGTGCCCCTGCAGATAGACCCGGTCCCCGCCGACCCGCAGCGGATGGTTCACCCGGATGGTGGTATCCCGCCAGGTGCCGGCGGCCAGATCCGCGCCCTCCTGATACGAGATATCGGAGGTGAACATTTCGGCCTGACCGTTGTCCAGGTAATCGGCTCGGAAGTTCTTCACCCTGATGCACATCGGGTTCATCCCGGTGCCGTCGTTCACGTTCCCGGCCCGGAACGAGTCGAAAACCGCCGGCGAGGTGGTGCAGAAACCGGGCCCGTCGTTCGCGACGACGATCACATTGCCCTCGTAACCGAACAACTTCCCGACCGCGATGGCCACCAGCAGTCCCACCAGGGCCAGGTGGAATACGAGATTGCCCAGTTCGCGGGTGTAGCCCTTCTCCGCCGACAGCGTGACCTCGCCGTCGCGCTCCCCCGGCCGGGTCTCGATACGCCAGCCGCGCAGCCGCGTCCGGGCCCGCTCGGCGATCTCGTCCGCGCTGCCGTCGAGCACCACACGATGGTGGTGCGGCAACCGGGCCAGATTGCGCGGCACCCGCACCGGCGGGGTCCGCAGCGCACGGTAGTGGTCCACCGTGCGCGGCAGGATGCAGCCCACGAGGGAGATGAACAGCAGCACATAGACCGCGGTGAACCAGAAGCTGGAGAACACGTCGAACAGCTCGAACCGGTCCATCCACGCACCGAGCACCGGCCGGTCGGCGATATAGGTCGCGACCTTCTGTTCGTTCAGGCTGCGCTGCGGCAGCAGGGCGCCCGGAATCGCGGCCAGGGCCAGCAGGAACAGCAGCACCAGCGCGGTCCGCATATTGGTGAGCCCGCGCCAGGCGTTGCGCACCAGCGCGTGGGCGCGGCCCAGCGGGGACTGCCGTGGCGGTGGGACCGGGGGCGCCTCGGGGCGTTCTGTCACGGTCATATCGGCAGCGTCACCTCGGCGACGAAGCCGTCGCGGACCCAGCCGACGAACTGGTCCCAGGCTCCGGTGACCAACGCCGCCCCGACCGCGACCAGCAGGATTCCGCCGACGATCTGGATCCGGCGGGAATTATGCCGCAGCCACCCCACACCGCGCAGCGCGCTCGCCGACCCGAAGGCCAGGATCACGAACGGCAGGCCGAGGCCCAGGCAGTAGGCGACGATGAGGGCCACGCCGCGCACCGCGGTGGTGCCCTCGGTACCGGCGGCCACCGCCATCACGCCCGACAGCGTCGGACCCAGGCACGGGGTCCAGCCGAGCGCGAACACGGCGCCGAGCAGCGGGGCCCCGGCGATCCCGGCGAGCCGCCGGGGTTCCATCCGGGTATCGCGCTGCAACACCGGGATGAGACCCAGGAACGCCAGACCCATCACGATGGTGACCACACCGCCCAGGCGCTGCAGTAGTTCCCGGTTGACATTGAGGGTCTGGATCAGACCGAACACGGTGGCGGTGGCCAGCACGAACACCACCGTGAAACCGGCGACGAACAGTCCCGCCGCACCCGCGACCCGCATTCGCCCGGAATAGGGGGCGGACGCGGTCTCCGCGGCGGCAGGGGTTTCGGTGAGCACCGCCGTGGCGGTGCCACCGGCGGGCGCCGCGCTCCGGTCGCGCCGGGCCTGGTCCACGGTCGCCGGCGGCGCCTGCGCACCGACCAGGCCGGCCAGGTAGGACAAATACCCCGGCACCAGCGGCACTACGCACGGTGAAGCGAACGACACCAGACCGGCCAGCAGGCAGGCGCCGAGGGCGAGCAACAACGGCCCGGTGGCCGCTGTCTGCTGAAACGATTCCCCCACTCCTGCCAACACCGTCAACGCGAACTACGCTCCGCTTCGCTCTCGGAGTTGTTCGCGCGCCGCTCGTCACCGCGGCCACCCGGCGCGGTCGATCCCCGGCCACCGGCCGGGCGCGAACTCGACACCCGCCGGTCGCTGCCGGGCTGCTGGGCCGCGGGCTGTAGCTCCCACGAGCCGAGCGAGGACTTCACCAGTACCTCGGCCCGGACCCCGCGCGGTGGCCGGGTCGCCCCGTAGCGGCGTACGCCTCGGGATCGAAGACTTCTCATGATGCTCCCTCCGCGGCGATGCTCTGCACCACCGGTAAAAGATCTTCTGCGAGTAGGGCGCGCAGGAAAACCGCCGCCACCCGGTGGTCCCGATCCAGCACCAGAGTTGTGGGTATGACACTGGTCGGGAAATTTCCACCGAGCGCCAGCAGCGTGCGCATCGACGGGTCGTAGATCGACGGATAACCGACGTGGTTATCGATGACGAAATCTTGTGCTTTGTCCTGCTGGAAATCACGAACATTGATCCCGAGGAAAGCGACTCCGAGATCTTTGGTCTGTTCGTAGACCTGTTCGAGCGCGGGGGCTTCACCGCGGCAGGGCCCGCACCACTGCCCCCACAGATTGATGACGACGACCTGACCCGGGAAATCCTCCACCGAGACGTTCTCCCCGGTATCGGACATCAGCTCGGGACCCGAGAGCTTGCCGATCGTGCCACGCGCGGACGGCGGATCGTAGCGGATATCGGTCTGCCCGCCCGGCGAGACGAATTCGAAGGTGCCGCCCGTGGCCACCGCGTCGGTACCGGTCGAACAGGCCGACACGGTCAGGCACAGCAGTGCGGCGAGCGCCGGCAGCAGCCGGAACCCGAATGCCGCGGCACCCTTTCTCATGCGCCGTGCACCGTCGGATCCGAACCACCCGCCGGCTCGGAGTAGACGATATCGACGAGCGTGTCGCCCCGGTACACCAGCGAGGTGAGCGAGGCCAGACCACACTGCCGGCTGCGCGGATCGTGCCAGAGGCGCTGGCCCTGCAGGAACCGGCGCAGCGTCCACACCGGCAGCTGATGGGAGACCAGCACCGCCTCACGACCGGCCGACTCCACCCGGGCCTTGTTCACCGCGGCCAGCATGCGGTGCGCGATCTGCAGGTAGGGCTCACCCCAGGACGGAGTGAACGGGTCGCGGAGTTTCCACCAGTGCCGGGGTTTGCGCAGTGCGCCGTCCCCGACCGACACCCGCAACCCCTCGAAGGTGTTACCGGCCTCGATGAGGTTCTCGTCGGTGCGCACGATCAACCCGTGCCGGCCCGCGATGGGTTCGGCGGTCTCCTGCGCGCGCTGCAGCGGCGACGCGATGACCAGGGCGATATCGTGATCGGCCAATGCCCGCGCGACCGCACCGGCCTGCGCCCGGCCGGTCACCGACAGACCGAAACCGGGCAGCCTGCCGTACAGGATCCCGCGCGGATTGTGCACTTCGCCGTGCCGCAGCACATGCACGATGGTTTCGACCGATTCGGCATCGGAGGCGCCGGTCGACGGCGCGGCCGCGGCCACCTCCCCCGGTGTGCCGAGATCGGTGCCGGTCTCCGCTGCGGGGACGGCGGTGGATATCGGGTCGTCCCGGTCTGCCGGGGCGGCGGATACGCGCTCGGGGTCGGGCTTGCTCACGCGCGATTTCCTTCGGGTGTGGCGCTCGCGGCCGCTTCGGCGGCGGCGGGCAGGGCTGCGGCGATTCGGTCGAACGCGGCGTCGTCGAGCGCGGCCGAAACGAACCAGGCCTCGAACGCGCTGGGCGGCGCGTACACCCCGCCGTCGAGCAGCGCGTGGAAGAAGCCCGGGTAGCGCCAGGTCGCGCTCGCCTTGGCGGCGGCGTAGTCGAGGACCGGTTCATCGGCGAAGAACACGCTGACCATATTGCCCGCGAACTGCACCCGGTGCGGGACCCCCGCGCCGGTGAGGGCGTCGGTGAGCAGAATCCCGAGCCGTTCGCTGTTGCGGTCCAGCGCGGCGTACACCGCGTCGTCGGCGGCGCGCAGGGTCGCGAGCCCGGCCGCCACGGCCACCGGATTCCCGGACAGGGTGCCCGCTTGGTAGACCGGGCCCAGCGGGGCCAGCCGGTCCATCACCTCGGCGCGGCCGCCGAACGCGGCCGCGGGCAGCCCGCCGCTCATCACCTTGCCGAAGGTGTAGAGGTCGGCGGCCACCGGATCGAGGCCGTACCAGCCGGCCGCGCTCACCCGGAAACCGGTCATCACCTCGTCCATGATGAGCAACGCCCCGTGATCGGAGGTGATCCGGCGCAGCCCGGCATTGAAATCGGGCAGCGGCGCCACCGCGCCCATGTTCCCGGCGGCGGCCTCGGTGATCACCGCGGCGATCTCGCCCGGGTTGGCCTCGAAAGCGGCGCGCACGGCGTCCAGATCGTTGTAGGGCACCACGATGGTGTCGGCGGCCTGCGCCCCGGTGACGCCGGACGAGGTCGGCAGCGCGAATGTCGCGACCCCGGAACCCGCTTCGGCCAGCAGCGCGTCGACGTGTCCGTGATAACACCCGGCGAATTTGATGATCTTGGTGCGCCCGGTGTACCCGCGCGCCAGCCGGACCGCGCTCATGGTCGCCTCGGTCCCGGAATTCACCAGCCGCACCTTCTGCACCGGAGCGACCCGCTCGACGATGAGTTCGGCCAGTTCCACCTCGCCCGGTGTCGGCGCCCCGAAGGACAACCCCGACCCGGCGACCTCGCGGACCGCCTCGACCACCGCCGGATGGGCGTGCCCGAGGATCATCGGCCCCCAGGAGCACACCAGATCGACGTAATCGTTACCGTCGGCGTCGGTCAGCCGGCAGCCCCGGGCGGATGTGATGAACCTCGGCGTGCCGCCCACCGAGCCGAAGGCGCGCACCGGGGAATTGACACCACCGGGGACAACCGCTTCGGCTCGCTGGAAAAGCTGACTGGAGGCCGGCACCGCCGTACCGGCCACGCGCAGAGAACTCACGGCCTCCAGTTTGGCAGCCTCTCCCGGCGGCGTCGACGACAGGGTGCGCGAACGTGACATACGCCGCGACGGCGACACCGGCCAAGCCAAATACAGCCGGGTCAGGACCCGAGTGCGTAGTCTCTGTCTGCATCGGAACACACAGCGGATCATCGGCCGGGGAGGTCGTTTTGCAGATTGCCAGGAGTACTGCGGCTCTTTCTCTGGTCTCGGTCGCCCTCGGAGCCCTGGTCACCGGCCTCGGCGCGGGTTCGGCGGCGGCCGCCGAACCGGTCGTCGACCCCGACAACGCGCGCGCCGGATTCCGGTTGAACCAGCCCGAAACCGCGGCGCTGGCCGCGGGCCCGATCCCGGCCCTGGTCGACCACATGATCCCACCCTCCCAGATCGGCGCCGGACTCGACAGTGACACCCGTCTCTACCGCGACGAGAACGGCGGCGTCCACGCGTCGCTGCGCCAGGTGATCCTGGAGTCGGCCGACAACGGCGGTTCGGTGCTGGTGTTCTTCCACGTCCCCGGCGCACAACACGGCCGGGTGTTCGATATCTATCAGCAGTGGCGCTGACCGGCCGGTTCAGGCCCGCCGCGGCACCCGGACCAGCCGGGCGACCGCATCGATGACAGCGGTACCCGCGCCCGCCACCAGCAGCATCGCCAGGAACAACCACGGCCCCGCATACCGGGTCGCGGTGTAGGCGGGCACATCGCCGGTCGCCGGGAAATCGGTGTTCTGGACGCCCAGGTTCCAGCAGAGCGCGGCGAGCGCCAGCGCGAGAACCGCCAGCGCGATATCGGCAGCCGGTAGGACGAGCGAACGGTTCACAGGTCTCCTCGGGTCGGCGGCTCGGACGCGATCACCCGATCGTGCCCGCCCGCGACCCGATAATCAATCGTCGCGACCGGGATCCGGTGCGCGATCCTCCGCGACGGGGTGCACGCCCACCACCCGGGTCAGCGCCGACCGCAGCGCGCGATGATCCTTGGCCCAGGT
Source organism: Nocardia sp. NPDC002869 (assembly GCF_046764065.1). Classification (NCBI taxonomy): domain Bacteria; kingdom Bacillati; phylum Actinomycetota; class Actinomycetes; order Mycobacteriales; family Nocardiaceae; genus Nocardia; species Nocardia sp. NPDC002869. Next base: position 2,769 of record NZ_JBKOOL010000158.1, on the reverse strand, counting down.
GCGTACCAGTTCACCGTCGGTGCGGCGCAATCCGATCGCGGTACGCCGCCGCGGTATACCGGTCAGTTCGCCGAGCGCCCGCCCGCTCTCCCAGGGTTCGTCGGCATCCACCGGCAGCACCGCGGCGATGGACCGGACCGGTGTCGTCTCGGCACCGTTACGCAGGAAGCCGCCGGTGAGTTCGACGCTGACATGGGTGCGGGCGGCATACACCTGCAATACCGCGAACCCACTGATCAGTACGGCGCAGAAAAGGAGGGCGAACCAGTGCGATGTGACACCCGCCGCGATCTCCACGGCCAGCAGCAGCGCGCAGACCAAGGGGCCGTAGGCGACCGTCCGCCACCGGGCTCCGGGCTCGGCGAAGAGAATCTCCCCGGTCTCCGGGGCGGTATCCACTCGATCAGGCATAGGCGAACCGGCCGGAAACGAGGGCCACCCGGATCAGCCGATAACGCCGGGGATCAGCAGAACCGCGACGGTGAGGACCCCGAACAGCACCAGAAGAGTCAGTACGAGCATGTCCCGCCGAATACTCTGTGGCTGTTGGATCACCACTCGCATCATTGCCTCCGATCCCCGGACGGTCAGGTCTCCCGTCCTACTGACCGGGTACCCGAGGCCGCCGGTTGGCATGTCCTCTGTGACAGCCCTCACCATACATGGCGGAATACCGGGAACAAACTCCACGTTCGTTGTCCGGATGGGCCACCGACCGACTGTCGGTAACAACGCCCAGGTCAGCGAGCCGGGTTCCGGCCCTCAACGATTTCCGGGACCCCCGGGTCCACGCGGCAGAAACCATTTCGCCGCTTCCGGGCGCTGGCAGAGGAAGATCGCCCCACCGGCCAATACCGCCTGCACGATGGACGCCGCCCCGGACAGCACCGGCCCGGCCCCCTCCACCACGCCGATGGAGAACAGCGCGATCACCCCGGAGATCACCAGCCAGACCCCGCCGAAGGTCAGCAAGGTCCGCGCCCACAGCTTCCCTTTGCCGAGCTGGTGCACGACCAGCACCGCCAGCGCGGCGACCGCCAGCCCGAGAATCACGCCCAGCACCGCCCCCACCGTGACCAGCAGGTCGACCATCGCCGGTGTGATCTGCGGATCCGCCGCTTGCATCCGCTCCCGGAAATCCGCGCTGAACCGCTCGCGGTTGGTCAGGGTGTCGGCCAAGGATACGAACAACCGGCCCACACCCAAACCGATTACGCCCCACCACAGTTGCCGCGCGGTGACAATATCCACCGGCGGAGTCATGACAGCCAGAGCGCCGCCTCCGTCGCCCAATAGGTGAGCACGATATCCGCGCCCGCGCGACGGATACCGGTCAGCGATTCCAGCACGGCGCCGCGGCGATCGATCCAGCCGCGCTCGGCCGCCGCCGTGATCATCGAGTACTCCCCGGAAATCTGATACGCCGCAACGGTCACCGGGGAACGGTCGGCCACCTCGCGCAGGATATCCAGATACGACATGGCCGGTTTCACCATGACGATATCGGCGCCCTGCTCCAGGTCCAGCTCCAGCTCCCGGATCGACTCCCGGCGGTTGGCCGCATCCTGCTGATAGGTCCGGCGGTCGCCCTGCAACGACGACGCCACCGCCTCCCGGAAGGGGCCGTAGAACGCCGACGCGTACTTGGCCGCGTAGGCGAGGATCGCGGTATCGGTCCGGCCCGCCTCGTCCAGCCCCTCGCGGATCGCGCCGACCTGACCGTCCATCATCCCGCTCGTACCGAGCAGATCGGCGCCCGCCTCGGCCTGCGCCAGCGCCATCTCCACATACCGCCGCACCGTGGCGTCGTTGTCGACCGCACCCGAACCGTCCAGCACCCCGCAATGGCCGTGGTCGGTGAACTCGTCGAGGCAGGTATCGGCCATCACCACGGTGGCATCCCCCACCTCGGCGGCCAGCGCCCGCAACCCCCGGTTCAAGATGCCCTCCGGATCGGTCGCGCCGCTCCCCAGCGGATCCTTGTCCTCCGGCTTCGGCACCCCGAACAACATCAGCCCGCCCACACCGGCCGAAACGGCCTCGGTGGCAGCTTTGCGCAGGGAATCCAGCGAATGCTGGAACACCCCGGGCATCGAACCGATCTCCCGGGCCTCGGACAGCCCATCCGCCACGAACATCGGCAACACCAGATGCCGCGGCTCCAGACTGGTCTCGGCCACCAGCCGCCGCAACGCCGGCGTACGCCGCAGGCGCCGCGGACGCTCGATACCGCTCATGCTGTGAAGTCTAGGGGTGCCGGTACAGGCGGGTTCGGCGCCCCTGACCGGGGGCTTGGCCTCGCGGGGCCGGGAGGGGTGGCCGGCGCAATGCGTGCGATGCGACGGGTGAACAGACGTAGCGGCCACTGGTGGCGGGGAAAGGTGGGCTCACCAGCGAAAGGTGGATGACAGCCGGCGGGGGACCCGGACGCGAGGGGGTTCGCGGGGGTGGGGCGAGTGCCGAGTTCACGAATTCGGCCGCCACCGCGCCGCGCACGGTCGCCTTCAGGGCTTACCAGTGAAGACGCGGAGTGGGTTACTCGCGCCAGCCGGATACAGGCGGGCGAGGATCAGGCCCCCCGAATCGCGGTGGGTGCGCCCACTCGCGATGGCCGGATACGAGGGCCGACAAGGTCCGGCGCGAACCCCTCGCGAAGGTGACAGGTGGGCTTGCTCGTGAAGGTGCTGTGTTTTTTGGCGCGCCTCCGGCGCGCGGGGTTGAGGCCCCCTGGTGTCTCGCCGTTTCGGCCTCGAGACTCGAGCCTTCGGC
>NZ_JBKOOL010000157.1:0-13746 GCF_046764065.1 Nocardia sp. NPDC002869 | reverse complement strand
TCACGGCCGAGCAGCGATTTCGCTCGCGGACGGCCCCGGGAACCGGCCGCTACATAACGTATGTGTGAACCCGAATCCGTTCTTTACCGAACTCATAAACGTCTCCGCTTCGAGCCTTCTTCGCGCTTACCGTGTCAGGAGTGAGTGTGGTGCGCCCCGTGCGCCCGGCGTGAGGAAGTCGGACAGCAGGCCGAGCCTGCCATGCCCCTATCAGAAGTGAGACGGAGATGTCTGTCGAGCCTTTCGAATCCACTCCACCCGAATCCTGGCGCGACCCCAAGCGCTACCTGTGGCTGTGGGGTCTGTTGGCGCCCACCGGGCTGTTCGTCATCGGCATCCCGGCGGTCTGGGCCCTGGCCGCCCTGGGCCGTCCCGGTCTGATCCATATCGTGTTCTGGCTCGGGCCCATCCTGCTCTATCTGATCATCCCGATAGCCGATCGGATGGTCGGGACGGACGGATCCAACCCACCCGATGCGATTGTGGCCGCGCTGGAGCAGGACAGGTACTACCGCTATCTCACCTACCTGTATCTGCCGTGCCAGTACGCGACCCTGCTCGCGGGTGCCTACCTGATCACCGCCGACGGTCCGTATCTGCCGGTGGAGGGCGGCCTGCACCTGATCGACAAGATCGGCCTGGCCGTCACGATGGGGGTGATCGGCGGCATCGGCATCAATACCGCGCACGAGCTCGGGCACAAGAAAGTGGGTCTGGAGCGGCGGCTGTCCAGGATCGCGCTCGCGCAGAGCGGCTACGGCCATTTCTACATCGAACACAATCGCGGACATCATGTGCGGGTGGCGACCCCCGAGGACCCGGCCAGCGCCCGGTTCGGCGAGAGTTTCTGGGCGTTCCTCCCCCGGTCGGTCCGCGGCGGCCTGCGCTCGGCGTGGTCGCTCGAACGCACCCGGTTGCAACGGCTCGGGTTCGGGCCGTGGAACCTGCGCAACGATGTGTTGACCGCCTGGCTGCTGACCGTGGTGCTGTTCACCGCCCTCGTTCTCGTATTCGGGCTCGAACTGCTGCCATATCTGCTCCTGCAGGCGGTGGTGGGATTCGGCTTGCTGGAGGCGGTGAACTACACCGAGCACTACGGGCTGGCGCGGCAGCGTACTTCTTCCGGGCGTTATGAGCGCCCCACCCCCGCACACAGCTGGAACAGCGACTATCTGGTCACCAATATCTTCCTGTACCACCTGCAGCGGCACAGCGATCACCATGCGTTCCCGACCCGGCGATACCAGGCGCTGCGCACCTGGCAGCAGGCCCCGGCGCTACCCGCCGGATACGCGGGAATGATCACGCTCGCCTACCTGCCACCGCTGTGGCGGCGCGTGATGGACAAACGGGTTCTCGCGCACTATGGCGGCGATATCACCCGCGCGAATATCCATCCTCCGGTGCGGGACCGGGTACTCGCGCGCTACGGTACGACCGCGTTGGAGGCGCCGGAATGAGCGAATACCGCTGCCCGGTGTGCGACTACGTCTACGATGAGCGCGCGGGCGCGCCCCGTGAGGGTTTCCCGCCGGGTACGCCCTGGTCGGAGGTGCCCGACGACTGGTGCTGCCCGGACTGCGCGGTCCGGGAGAAGATCGATTTCGAGCCGTTGCCCGCCGGGCCCCGCGGCCGGTGGTAGCCCGATCGACCGAAAGGCCGGTGTGCTCCATGACCGATTACAAGCTGTATCAGTGCGCTCAGTGCGGCTTCGAATACGACGAGGCCCTCGGGTGGCCGGAGGACGGGATCGCGGCCGGGACCCGCTGGGACGATATTGCCGAGGATTGGACGTGCCCGGACTGCGGTGCGGCCAAGTCGGATTTCTTCATGATCGAGATCGAGCGAACTTGAAACTTTGACTCACATGGTGAGTTCGTGCCAGTGTCGCTGATATGCCGAGCATCGGAGCCCGGAACATCACCCAGGGGTCTGCGCGTGAGCTGCGCACAACCGTCCTCGACGCGATGCGAGACCTGCTGGTGCAGCGTGACTGGTCCAAGATCACGCTCACCGATGTGGCGGCCGGCGCCGGGGTGAGCCGGCAGACCCTCTACAACGAATTCGGCTCGCGCGGTGGGCTCGCCGAGGCCTACGCCGTCCGGCTCGCCGATCATCTCGTGGACCATGTGGAGACGGCGCTGGCCGCCAATGTGGGAGACGCCCAGGCTTCCATCCGGGAGGGTCTGGCGAGTTATTTCCACGATTCGGCCCAGGACCCGCTCGTGCAGTCGCTGCTGCTGGGTGAGGTGAAACTCGATTTGCTCAGGCTCATCACCCTCGACGCCGGGACGCTGATGGCCCATGCCACCGAGCGGCTGTCGACGGTGATGCAGCGCAGCTGGATCGCGCTGACGCAGGCACAGGCCCGCACTTTCGCGCACGCGCTGGTGCGGCTGGCGATCAGCTACATCCCCACCCCGCCGCCGCCCGGTCACGATGCGCCGGCCGAGCTCGAGCGAGTTTTCAGCCCCTACGTCGCCGCCGTTCTCGCCGAACAGGGATTGCGATGAACTCGCTACATCCGATGAAATAGCATCCTTTCGCGGACTATCAGTTACGATCTCGGTCGCGGAGAGTGCGCGGGACCGGCCGGATACGGGGTTGTCCGAGCGCCGGTACGGTACTCGCGTGTAACAGCGCCCACGTTCGGAGCGAACAAGGACGCATCAGTGGCGCGGGTTCTGTCAATATGTAGGCCGCTGTCGGTACGGGTTCTCAATAGCGGGGCAAAAGTGCAATTGGTTGGTAAGTCGGCTGGATCGGCCGATCCCAAACGCCATCTGTGGATTCTCGGACTGATCGCTCCGGCCTGTGCGCTGCTGCCGTCGCAGCTGGTGCTGCGCACCGGTCTCGAGGTGTTCTGGTGGCTCGGGCCGATCGTGGTATTGGTGATCATTCCGTTGCTCGATGTGCTCGTCGGCGACGACGGCACCAATCCGCGCGACGAGGATTACGAAACTCTTTCCAACGATCGCTTCTATCGGTGGTGCACCTATCTCTTCCTGCCTTTCCAGTTGATCGGCCTCACCCTGGCCGGCTATCTGTGGGCCGGTTCCGAGCTGAGCGTCCTCGACAAGATCGGTCTCGCCACCACCCTGGGGCTGGTCTCGGGGATCGGTATCAACGCCGCCCACGAACTCGGGCACCGGGTGGAACACCTGGAACGCTGGCTGGCCAAGGTCGCCCTGGCGCAATCCGGGTATGGGCATTTCTTCGTCGAACACAACCGTGGCCACCATGCCCGGGTCGCGACCCCCGAGGATCCGGCCAGTGCCCGGCTCGGCGAGAGCCTGTGGACCTTTCTGCCGCGCAGTGTGCTCGGTGGGTTCCGCTCCGCGATCGCCCTCGAGCGGGAACGGTTGCAGCGGGCCGGCCGCGGCTGGTGGAGCCCCCGCAACCACATCCTGCAGGCCTGGTCGATGACCGTGGCGCTCTTCGGCGCCCTGATGCTGGTTTTCGGCTGGGAAATCCTGCCCTACCTACTGCTGCAGGCTGTGCTCGGCGCCGGACTGCTGGAAACGGTGAACTACATCGAGCACTACGGGCTGCTCCGGGAACGCCGGCCCAACGGTCGGTACCGCCGGTGCACCCCGCGCGACAGCTGGAACAGTGACCGGCTGGTCACCAATATCTTCCTGTTCCACCTCCAGCGGCACAGCGACCATCACGCCAACCCGGGGCGCCGGTACCAGACCCTGCGCAGTTCGGACGAGGCCCCGCAACTGCCCGCCGGCTACGCGGCGATGGTGGTGCTGGCCGTCGTACCGCCGGTGTGGCGGCGGGTGATGGACAAACGGGTCCTCGCCCACTACGACGGCGATATCACCCGCGCCAATCTTTCTGCCGGTCGGCGGCGCCGGCTCCCGGCGGTGGCCCAGGGGCCTGCCGCGGCCTGATCACCGGACCCGCCGAGAGCGTTGCCGATCGGCTATCGCGCCGACCGGCACACCCGCACCACAGTGCGGGCCAACCGACTAGCCTTGCGGTCGAGACCGATACCGAGAGAAGGCTGATCCACGCTGATGACGACCTCCGAACTGCCTCGAACCTCGCTGAGCACCGATACCCGCAACGGCGTCGAATACAAGGTCGCGGATCTGGCGCTGGCCGAATTCGGCCGCAAGGAGATCCGGCTGGCCGAGCACGAGATGCCCGGATTGATGGCCCTGCGCCGCGAGTACGCCGATGTCGCCCCACTGAAGGGCGCCCGGATCTCCGGTTCGCTGCATATGACGGTGCAGACGGCTGTGCTGATCGAGACCCTCACCGCGCTGGGCGCGCAGGTGCGGTGGGCCTCCTGCAATATCTTCTCCACCCAGGACCACGCGGCCGCGGCCGTGGTGGTGGGCCCGCACGGCACGGTCGACGCGCCGCAGGGCATTCCCGTTTTCGCCTGGAAGGGCGAAACGCTGGAAGAGTACTGGTGGGCGGCCGAGCAGATGCTCACCTGGCCCGGTGAACCGGCCAATATGATCCTGGACGACGGCGGCGATGCCACCATGCTCGTCCTGCGCGGGGCCCAGTTCGAGAAGGCGGGTGTGGTCCCGCCGGCGGACGAAGAACATTCCGCCGAATACACCGTTTTCCTGAACCTGCTGCGTGAGCGCTTCGACAGCGACAAGGGCAAGTGGAGCGCGATCGCCGAGAGCATCAAGGGCGTCACCGAGGAGACCACCACCGGCGTCCTGCGGCTCTACCAGTTCGCCGCCGCCGGTGAGCTGACCTTCCCCGCGATCAACGTCAACGATTCGGTCACCAAGTCGAAGTTCGACAACAAGTACGGCACCCGGCATTCGCTGATCGACGGCATCAACCGCGGCACCGATGTCCTCATCGGCGGTAAGAAGGTGCTGATCTGCGGGTACGGCGATGTGGGCAAGGGCTGCGCGGAATCCCTGGCCGGCCAGGGAGCCCGCGTCCAGGTCACCGAGATCGACCCGATCAATGCCCTGCAGGCGCTGATGGACGGCTTCGACGTGGTCACCGTGGAACAGGCCATCGCCGACGCCGATATCGTCGTCACCTCCACCGGCAACAAGGACATCATCACCCTCGACCATATGAAGGCGATGAAGGACCAGGCCATTCTCGGCAATATCGGCCATTTCGACAACGAAATCGATATGGCGGGCCTGGAGCGTTCCGGCGCGACGAAGTTGAACATCAAACCTCAGGTCGATCTGTGGACGTTCGGCGATTCCGGTAAGTCCATCATCGTGCTGTCGGAGGGGCGTCTGCTCAACCTCGGCAACGCCACCGGCCACCCCTCGTTCGTGATGAGCAACAGCTTCTCCAACCAGGTGATCGCGCAGATCGAACTGTGGACCAAGCCGGAGGAGTACGACAACGAGGTCTACCGCCTGCCCAAGGTGCTCGACGAAAAGGTCGCCCGCATCCACGTGGAGGCGCTCGGCGGCACCCTGACCAAGCTCACCAAGGACCAGGCCGAGTACATCAATGTCGATGTCGACGGTCCGTTCAAACCCGAGCACTACCGGTACTGATCCCGGTTGTCCGCAGGAGGCCGCCGGTACCGTGAGGTGTCGGCGGCCTCCTGCCGTTGCCGTCGACTCCGGATATGCAGAACTCCGGCTGATCACGCTTTCGCGCACTGCAACCCTCTACCCGTGTTAGGGTCGGATCACGTTGAGCCCGTGGAGGACTGGCTCCACGCGATATCTCGAGGGGTGGGTATGAAATCTGTTTTCTGCATGGGGAGCCTCGTTGCCGCGGTGGGTATCGGCTGGGCCGTACTGGCCGCGCCGGCACACGCCGACGAGCCTTGGGTGAAGGACGCGGTATGCGGCCATGGCTATGAGTACGGCAAGGTCGTCGACCTCAACGGCCAAAAGTGGAAGGTCGTCGTTGTGACCGGTAACGGCCAGGCGTACCTCCTGGAGGACGACTACGGCCGGACACGGCGAGTCGCCTGCGCATAGCCGCGTAGGCCCGGCCGTCGCGGGCGAGCGCGGGTTCGGTCCACCTGTCCGGCCGTTTCGGGGACGGATGAAGTCGTTACGGGAACTCCGGTTCCGGCCGAGCAGGGCCCGGCCGGAACCGGATGTGCGGTGGTCGGCGCCAGCGTGATCCTCGCTTCGCCCGGGCAGTGCAGCCGCGGAGAACCGGCGCGAGGATTCCGCGGACGACCGGGGTATCCTGCCTGGATATGGGAGCGTTGATAGCCATCGAGGGGCTCGATGGCGCGGGTAAGCGGACGCTGATCGCCGGGCTGGCGGCCGCGCTCGACAGTCGCGGACTCCGCGTCGCGACTCTCGCCTTCCCGCGCTACGGCCGGTCGGTACACGCGGACCTGGCCGCCGAGGCATTGCGCGGCGCCCACGGCGATCTGGCGGCGTCGGTGAACGCCATGGCCGTCCTGTTCGCGCTCGACCGGGCCGGGGCCGCCGACGAACTGGCGAAATTGCTCGTCGACAACGATATCGTCGTGCTGGACCGATACGTGGCCTCCAATGCCGCCTACAACGCGGCCCGGCTGGGCCAATCCGCCGACGGGGAAATCGTGCGGTGGGTGGGGGAATTGGAATTCGGGCGGTTCGAACTCCCGGTACCGCGGGTGCAGGTGCTGCTCGATGTTCCGGTCGAGGTCGCGGCCTCGCGCGCGCGCCGTCGCGGAGAAATCGATGCGGCGCGCGACCTGGACGCCTACGAACGCGACGGCGGATTACAGGAACGTACCGCCGAGGTGTACCGTGATCTTGCTCGGCGTGATTGGTATGGAACCTGGTGGGTTTTCCGATCCACCGAAGAAGACGGTTCCGGCCGGCTCGCCGGGGAAATGAACTCATTGGCCGCGCGGCTCGCCGCATCGGCCGCGAATTAGTGTTGGATATCCGGCGGGAACGCGCCACTGTGTGGCGTGGCGGCCCGTTACGAGCGCGGGAGATGACAACATAGTAACTATGAAGCCGAAGATTCTGGTCGTCGACGACGATATGGCGCTCGCGGAGATGCTCACCATCGTCCTGCGGGGCGAGGGTTTCGATCCGCATGTGGTCGGCGACGGCACCCAGGCCCTGTCGGCAGTTCGTGAGATCCGGCCCGATCTGGTGCTGCTCGATCTCATGCTGCCGGGGATGAACGGCATCGATGTGTGCCGGGTGCTGCGTGCCGACTCCGGTGTGCCGATCGTGATGCTCACCGCCAAGACGGACACCGTCGATGTGGTGCTCGGCCTCGAATCCGGAGCCGACGACTACATCGTCAAGCCGTTCAAACCGAAGGAACTGGTGGCCCGGGTCCGGGCCCGGCTGCGCCGCACCGAGGAAGAACCGGCCGAACTGCTGAACATCGCCGATATCGTGATCGATGTTCCGGCACACAAGGTCACCCGCGAGGGCGGGCAGATCTCGCTCACGCCGCTGGAGTTCGATCTGCTGGTGGCACTGGCCCGCAAACCCCGCCAGGTGTTCACCCGCGAGGTACTGCTGGAACAGGTCTGGGGTTACCGGCACGCCGCCGACACCCGCCTGGTGAACGTCCATGTGCAGCGACTACGAGCGAAGGTCGAAAAGGATCCGGAGAATCCCGAGATCGTGCTGACCGTCCGCGGTGTGGGGTACAAGGCCGGTCCGCCGTGATCCGGCTCGAGTTCCCGGGTCCGGAGGCGCTACCTTGCGTGACCACGTAGGGTCGGACGCCGGTCGGAAAGTCGGACAGAACGGGCGTCTCGCCGACATGCGGGAGGCGTTGACACCGGTCGACGAATGGTTCCAGCATGTCGGTAGATCACTGGGCCTGCTGTGGCGGCGTTCGCTGCAGTTGCGCGTCATCGTCTCGACGCTCACCCTGTCGCTGATCGTCATCACGGTGCTGGGTGTCGTGCTGACCAGCCAGATCACCGACCGGCTGCTCGATGCGAAGATCAATGCCGGGGTCGAGGAGATGGACCGGGTCCGGAATACGGTCGAAACCCAGCTGGCGGGGGTCCACGACATCACCAGCCAGCAGCAGCGGCTGATCGATGCCCGGGATTCGCTGTCCAACCGGCGCGATTCGCGGACCGGCGGCGCGGCGGGCAGTTTCGATTCGGCGCTGAGCATGATCGGCGGCACCCCGCAGCAGGTGATCACCGCCGGGTCGATCGAACAGGTGCCCGACGCGCTGCGCCGGTTCGTCCAGCGCAACCAGGTCAGCTACCAGTTCGCCACGGTCTCGGACCCGGACGGCTACCACGGTCGGGCGCTCATCATCGGCAGCCCCAGCGCCGAGGTGCCCACCCTGGAGATCTATCTGATCTTCCCGCTGGCCAACGAGGAACGCAGTCTGGCACTGATGCGCGGGACCATGCTGGTCGGTGGTGTGGTACTGCTGATCCTGCTGGCCGCCATCACGGCGCTGGTGACCCGGCAGGTGGTGTTGCCGATCCGGTCGGCTGCCCGGATCGCCGGCCGGTTCGCCGACGGCCGGCTCAAGGAACGCATGCTGGTGCGCGGCGACGACGATATCGCCCGGCTGGCGAAAGCGTTCAACGAAATGGCCGAGAGCCTGTCGAATCAGATCAACCAGCTGGAGGAATTCGGCAATCTGCAGCGGCGCTTCACCTCCGATGTCAGCCACGAATTGCGTACCCCGCTGACCACGGTGCGGATGGCCGCCGACCTCATCCACGGCAGCAGCGACGATCTCGACCCCGCGCTGGCCCGCAGCGCCGAACTACTGGTCACCGAACTGGACCGGTTCGAAGGCCTGCTCAACGATCTGCTGGAGATCTCGCGCCACGATGCCGGTGTCGCCGAGCTCCAGGTGGAATCGCTGGATGTGCGGATGTGCGTCCGCGCGGCCATCTCCACGGTGCGGCATCTGGCCCGGGACGCCGGGATCGAGGTGGTCATCGATCTGCCCGAGGAGCCGGTGGTCGCCGAGGTCGATCCGCGCCGGGTGGAGCGAGTGCTGCGCAATCTGCTCGCCAACGCGATCGACCACAGTGAGGGCAAACCCGTCCTGATCCGGATGCGCGGCGATACCGAAGCCAACGCCCTCGCCGTGGTGGTGCGGGACCAGGGTGTCGGTCTGCGGCCGGGGGAGGAGAAACTTGTGTTCAGCAGGTTCTGGCGGTCCGATCCTTCGCGGATGCGCCGGTCCGGTGGGACCGGGCTCGGCTTGTCGATCAGCGTCGAGGACGCCAACCTGCACGACGGCAAACTCGAGGCGTGGGGACGGCCCGGAGTCGGCGCGAGTTTCCGGCTGACCCTGCCGCTGATCCGCGGCCAGAAGCTGGGCAAGAGCCCGCTGCCGTTGGAGCCCGGTATGCGCCGGGCGCCGCGGCGGCCGCACTCGGAGAGCGAGCGGGCCGGCGGCGAACGGGTGGAACTCGGCCCGCCGGTCACCGAAACCGAACCGTGGGCGCCCCTGCCCGCAGCGCCCGCCGAGCCGGTTACGGGCAGTGCGGAACCGGAGACCCCGGCGCCGGCGACCGGCACGCGGGGCGCCGGTCCGGATTCCGCGCCGTCCGCCCAGGATCCGGATGCCCAACCGGGCGACGCCGCGCACCCGGAGCCACCCGGCCCGGTCGGTGGCCCGGTGCCCACCGACCGCGGAGACCAGAAGTCATGAGCGCACGCAGGCGGTGGTTCCGGCAGTTGGTGGTGGCGGCCGCGGTGATCGGCCTGGCCGCCACGGGCGGCTGCGCGAATCTGCCCGATTCCTCGCAACCCCAGGCGCTCGGCACGATCAATCAGGAACCGGCCGCCGAAGGCCCGCCCGCCCCGACACAGGGGCGGGACCCGGATCTGCTGCTCCGCGATTTCCTGCAGGCCACCGCCGATCCCGCCGACGGCCACCTCGCCGCCCGTCAGTACATGACCCCTGCCGCGTCGACCCAGTGGAACGATGTCGATTCGACCGTGATCGTGGAGCGCGCGGATACGCTGCGCGAATCGCGTACCGAGAACGACGCGACCTACGTACTGCGCGCGCGCAAGGTCGGCGAGCTCTCCGCGGACGGGTCGTACCACGCGGTGGACGGGATCATCGAGAACAAGATCGAGATGACGCGGGTCGACGGCGAATGGCGTATCGACGAACTGCCCGACGGCGTGGTGATGGAGTACAGCGCCTTCACCCAGTCCTATCGGCGGCACGCCCTGTATTTCGTCACCGCCGACGGCCAGCATGTGGCGCCGGATCTGCGCTGGGTCGCGGGGCGCCCGGACGAGCTGGCGCAGCAACTGGTGACCAAGCTGATCTCGGGCCCGCAGCCGTATATCGCTCCGGTTGTCCGCAATTACCTGGCCCCGCCCGTCGCGGTGCGCGGGACCGTCACGAAGGCCAACGGTGATCCCGTCGGCGTCGGCGTGGGCCTGGGCGGGGTACGGATCGACTTCACCGGAATAGGCGAGCTGAGCCCGCGCGACCGGGAATTGTTCGCGGCCCAGGTGGTGCTCACCCTCGCGGGCGCCGATGTGCTCGGCCCCTACATGCTGCTCGACGACGGCCGGCCGCTGGACGAGCGGTTCGCCGGGAACGGCTGGTCGCTCGACGATCTGGGGCCGCTCGCCGATTCCGTGCAGCCGGACGTCCTGATCGGACTGCACGCGCTGCGGGAGGGCAAACTGGTCAAGGTCGAGGAGAATCGGGCCCCGGCTCCTGCCCCGGGCTACTTCGGTGAGGTGCAGAACCTGCAGTCGGTGGGTCTGTCGCCGGACGGGAAGTTGGTGGCCGCCGTCGCCGACGCGGGCCGTCAGCCGCCGCAGCCGCAGCGCACGCTGATGGTGGGCAGCTACGGAGGTAACGCGTTCCCGGTCGCGGAGGGCGGGGCCATCACCCGCCCGTCCTGGACCGCCGACGGTAGCGCGGCCTGGGCGGTCATCGACGGGAATCGGGTGATCCGCGCGGTCACCAACCGTGATACCGGCACTGTCTCGGTCCAGGAGGTGGACACCGCCCAGCTGTTCGCCCCGGACTCCGGGCCCACCTTCGAACTGCCCATCACCGAACTGCGAATCTCCCGTAACGGCGTCGGCGCGGTGTTGATCGCCGACGGCAAGGTCTACGTCGCCATGGTGCTGCGCCGGCCGGACGGTACGTTCGCGCTCACCGCACCGCGGCAGATCGCCATGGAACTCAGCACCGCCGCGACCTCGGTCGACTGGTTCAGCGACGATACGGTCATCCTGGCCACCGCGGGCAATGTGGATCCGGTAAGGACGGTGAAGATCGACGGCTCCGGAATGGCCTCGCTGGGCGGTCGCAACCTCACTCCGCCGGTCCGCCAGGTCACCGCCTCGATCGAACGCCAGTACGTCGCCGACTCCCGCGCGGTACTGGAATTCACCCGCACACCCGAAGGCGGCGACCCGTACTGGCGCGAGGTTCCCGGTCTCGGCGCGGACGCCGTCCCGGTGCTACCCGGCTGACTCCCCGCGCCGTGTCGGTGCCCACCGGCACACTGCGCGTATGCGGACACTGCTGGATCTGGTCGTACCGCCGGAATGCGGCGGTTGCCGCCGGCCCGGGACACCGTGGTGCGCCGAGTGCGCGCGCAGCCTCTCCGGCCCGCCGATCCGGGTGTATCCCCGAGCCGATCCGGGAGTGCCGTGCTGGGCGCTGAGCCGCTACCGCGGCCCGGCGCGGCAGGCCGTCCTGGCGGCCAAGGAGCGCAACCGGCGTGATCTCGCCGAGCCGATGGGGCTCGCCCTCGCCGCGGGACTCGCCGAGTTGCGGGCCCCGGACCGGACCCTGATACTTGTACCCTCGCCGAGCCGACGGGCCGCGGCGCGGCGGCGCGGCGGCGACCCGGTACTGCGATGCGCGCGGATCGCGTCCCGATCGCTGAGCGGTTGCCAGGTTCTGCCGTGTCTGCGAGTCTGGTGGGGAGTCCGCGATTCGGCCGGTCTGTCGGCGCGCGAGCGTGACCGCAATCTACGCGGTCGGGTGAGTGCTGCGCCGTTACCGTCCGACGCGGTGAACGCGCAGGTCGTCCTGATCGACGACGTATTGACGACAGGTGCCACGGTATCCGCGTGCGCCCGGGCGCTCGTTGCCGCAGGAACACGCCCGGATGGCGTATTCGTGACGTGTGCCGGCTGAATCCGGGAAATTTGCGTGAACAGTGGCGAACCTCCGATCCTCGTACTAGCGTCGCGTGCACACACCCGATCCGGGAGTTTGGAGGTGGGCCTCGTACATCACGTGCCGGCCGACTGGACCCGACATGGCCGGCACCGTTTCATCCCGCCGCATGCGACGACAAGTGTGCGGCCGAATCCGGGAGGTACGCGTGACGACTACTTCACGACCTTCAGTTCAGGACACAGCCCAGACACAGCTGGACGACCAGCTGGACCGACCGCGGGACACCCGGGCGGATATCGTCGTCAAGGGCCGCAATGTCGAGGTTCCCGACCATTTCCGAATCTATGTGTCGGAGAAGCTGTCCCGGCTGGAACGCTTCGATCCATCGATTTTCCTCTTCGACGTGGAACTCTTCCACGAGCGCAACCGTCGTCAACGCAAAAACTGCCAGCGGGTGGAGATCACCGCGCGCGGCAAGGGCCCGATCGTCCGCGCCGAGGCCTGCGCGGACAGTTTCTACGCCGCATTCGAGGCCGTGACCGCCAAACTGGAGAGCCGGCTGCGCCGCACGAAGGACCGCCGCCGCGTCCACTACGGCGAGAAGACTCCGGTCTCGGTACACGACGCCACCGCCGACCTGGCCGATGACGCGCAGCTCGGCGACCTCTCCGGAATTCCGCACGATCACTCTCCGCACAGCCGGAAACGGTCCGATTTCGCGGCCGATTACCCCGAATACGAGGGGCCCGGGCATATCGTGCGCACCAAGGTGCACTCGGCGATCCCGATGACGGTCGACGACGCCCTCTACCAAATGGAATTGGTGGGCCACGATTTCTTCCTGTTCCAGGACAAGGAAACCGATCGGCCGTCGGTGGTCTATCGCCGGCATGCCTTCGATTACGGCCTGATCCGGCTCGCCTAGCCGACAGCTCGGCCGACCGGCCCGCACCATGGGCCGGTCGGCTTCATTGTTCCCGGCCCGCGGGGGTGTACCGCTCTTCGTGGACCGCGGCGTGTAGCGGACGCCGATCACGCCAGCCGAATCGCTCCAGGTCCGGCGCCTGCTGGAATTCGGCCACCGGGCCGATACAGAGCCAGGCGACCGGCCGGACGCCCGCGGGCAGGCCCATCAGGCCGGTGAGGAAGGCCTCGTCGTAGAACGACACCCATCCCACCCCCACCCGCTCGGCGGTAGCCGCCAGCCAGAGGTTCTGGATCGTGAGAATGGTGGAGTACAAGCCGGTTTCGGGTACCGTCGCCCGGCCCAGTACCTGTGACCCTCCCCGCGCGTCGTCGTGGACGACCACGATGCCGGTGCCGCTCTCCTCGATCCCCTCGATCTTGATGGGCGCGAACGTCCGGGCCCGGTCGGCGGGCAGCGAACGCGCGAAGTCGCGCCGCCGCTCGGCCACATGGGCAGCGAACGTTCGCAATGTCGCCGGATTGCGGATGATCACGAAATCCCAGGGCTGCGAATTACCGACGCTGGGGGCACAGTGCGCCGCCCCGAGGATCCGCCACAGTGTGGTGTCGTCGATGGGTTGCCCGGTGAACTCCGCCCGCACATCCCGGCGGGTCCGGATGGCTTCGTAAACACTCATCTCCGCTGCACACACAGCACTATTGTTCTATCCGGTCTCCGGTGGCGCGGGGCGGGGCTGTGCTTGTCGGCGCCGCCTTCGGCGGCGCGGGGTCGGGGCCCCGTGG
>NZ_JBKOOL010000156.1:0-14000 GCF_046764065.1 Nocardia sp. NPDC002869 | reverse complement strand
AGCGCGGCGGCGGGAACCGACGAGTCGGTGCTCACCGGCGAGGGACTGTTACGCGGTCGCCGCATCGCGGTTATCGCGTGCGAGTTCGGGTTCCTGGCCGGTTCGGTAGGAGTCGCGGCGGCCGAGCGGATCGTCACTGCGGTCGAACGCGCCACCGAACTGGGGCTGCCGCTGGTCGCTTCGCCGACTTCCGGCGGTACCAGGATGCAGGAGGGCACCCTCGCCTTCGTGCAGATGGTGAAGATCGCCGGGGCAGTGGCGGCACATAAATCGGCCGGCCATCCCTACGTCGTGTACCTGCGCAACCCCACCATGGGTGGGGTGTTCGCGTCATGGGGGTCGCTGGGACACATCACCTTCGCCGAACCGGGCGCGCTCATCGGTTTCCTCGGGCCCCGGGTGTACGAGTCGCTCTACGGTCATCCGTTTCCCGACGGTGTGCAGACAGCCGAGAACCTCTACCGAAACGGCGTGATCGACGGGGTTGTCGAGGTACCGGTGTTCCGGCGTATCGCCCATCGCGCACTGAGCGTTTTCAGCGGCCGGGTGCGGGCGCCCGGCGATCCGGATCTCGCTGTCGCACATGAGTTCCGGGAGCCCGAGTCGGTCACCGGGGTCTGGGATTCGGTCCTCGCCTCCCGGCGGCCGGATCGTCCGGGGCTACGCGAACTGCTCCGGCGAACCACCCAGCGGGTTCCGCTCAGCGGCACCGGCCAGGGGGAGGCGGACCGCACCGTGGTGCTGGCGCTCGCGCGATTCCACGGCCGGCCGTGTGTCGTGTTCGGTCATGACCGCGCCCATCAGGACCCCGAGCACACCATGGGCCCGGCCGCGCTGCGGGAAGCTCGCCGCAGTATGCAACTGGCGGCCGAACTGCGGCTTCCGCTGGTGCTGGTGATCGATACGATCGGCGCCGCGCTGTCCAAAGAGGCCGAAGAGCGGGGTCTGGCGCCCGAGATCGCACGGTGCCTGGCCGATCTGGTGACGCTGGACACCGCGACGGTCTCGGTACTGCTCGGCCAGGGGACCGGTGGCGGCGCACTCGCGCTGCTACCGGCGGATCGGGTGCTGGCGGCCACCCACGGCTGGCTCGCACCGCTTCCGCCGGAGGGGGCCAGTGCGATCGTCCATCGCGATACCGAGCACGCGCCGGAACTGGCTGCGGCGCAACGTATCCGATCGGCGGAACTGCTGGCGGACGGGATCGTGGACCGTATCGTGCCGGAGTATCCCGACGCCGCGGACGAGCCGGTCGAATTCGCGCGCCGCGCCGTCGCGGCGATCGCCGCGGAACTCGACCGGTTGAGCGCGCAATCACCCGCCGAACGGCAGGCGGCCCGGCAGCGCCGTTATCGCCGGCTGGGGGTCCCGGGCCGAAGCGGCGGGAGCGGTCGGCCGAGCACCTGAGCGGTGGGCCCGCTCCTGAGGGAGTTCTCCGGGCGGCCGCCGGCGATCAGTTCTCCGGTTCGGGCTCGGCTCGGTTCCAGGCCAGGATCATGGCGGGGGCGCAGCCGCCGGCGAGCAAGGTGGCCAGGACCATCACGCCGCCGGCGTAGGCGGTGCGGAACGCGTCCGCTTCGGGGAACAGCGCCCCGCTCCAGACCAGATACATCATCGGGAACACCGTCAGGCCCTGGGTGACGGACAGGCCGAACGACCGGGCCTTCTCACGCTGGGCGAACTCCATTTCGTCCAGTGTTTCCGCCGGGGCGTTGTCCTGGGCCTGCGAAACGATCCGCAGCATCGTCCAGGCGGGCAGGAAGACCAGTGCGCTGAGGCCGGCGAACAGCGCGGCCCACGCCAACCCGAACGCGCAGAGCACGCCGGTGACGAAGAGGACGGCGAGCGCGGTGATCACCAGCACCACCAGGGCTCGGCGGCGCCGGGTGGTGCGCCAGCCCGGCAGCATGCCGGCGATCTGCTTCTCCCGGACGAGCCGGCGCCGTACGCGGTAGGCCTGGTATCGGTCGAGCAGGGTGGTCGGTTCGGTGGCGGCGGTCATGGCTGCTGTCCTTTCTCGCGGGCGTACACCTCGGCCGATAGGGGGGTGAACTCGGTTCGGGAGAACACCGCCTCCACCGGCAGCCGGAAGACCTCGCATATCCGCAGGGCGAGATCCAGGCTCGGGTAGTGGTTGCCGCGTTCGAGCGCGCCGATCGTCTGGGGGTTGACGTTCACTGCTTCGGCCAGGGTCGCCCGCGACATCCGGTGTTCGGCCCGCAGTACTGCGATCCGATTGAATATCGGTAGCGTTTCCCCGCGCCTTACTGGGCTCACGCAATGAAGTGTTGTAAAAACACAACGATATGTCAAGTAGATCCGTAACCGAGCGGTCGATGGACACGGACCGCCCGTTCGTTGACCTGCCGCCGAAGCGCTTCTACCGTCGAGGCGGTGACCACTAGACGTGAGACCGGTGTAGTTCCTCCGAGCGTGTTGAACGACGGGAGTCTTATCCCACAGCTCGGTTTCGGGGTGTTCCAGGTTCCGGCGGACCAGGTGTTCGACACCGTCACCGCCGCGCTGAACGCGGGTTACCGCAGTATCGACACTGCGGCGATCTACGAGAACGAAGAGGGCACCGGGCGTGCCATCAGGCATTTCGGCCTACCCCGCGACGAGGTCTTCGTCACCACGAAACTGTGGAACGCCGACCAGGGTTACGACTCCACCCTGCGCGCGTTCGACGCGAGTATGCAGCGGCTCGGGCTCGACTACCTGGACCTGTATCTCATCCACTGGCCGGTGCCCGCCGCGAATCGTTTCGTGGACACCTTCCGCGCGTTCCAGCGCTTGAAGGCCGACGGCCGGGTCCGTTCCATCGGGGTCTCCAATTTCCGGATCCCCGACCTGGAGCGGCTCATCGCCGAAACCGGGGAGACCCCCTCGGTGAACCAGATCGAGTTGCACCCCCGGCTGACCCAGCCCGAACTGCGCGATTACCACGCCGAGCACGGCATCGCCACGGAGGCGTGGAGCCCGCTCGGCCAGGGCACCGTACTCGACGATCCGGTGATCACCCGGATCGCCGGTGAGGTGGACCGCACACCGGCGCAGGTGATCATCCGCTGGCATCTGCAACTCGGCAACGTGGTGATCCCGAAATCGGTGACCCCGGCCCGGATCCTGGAGAACTTCGACATTCTCGGGTTCGAGTTGTCGGCCGATCAGGTACAGGCGATCTCCGCGCTGAACTCCGGGTCCCGCACCGGCGCCGACCCGGAAACCTTCGCTTTCGGCCTGGAGAACTGAACCGGGTGCCGGTAGCCGCGCGGCCGCCGGCCGGGCGGCCATGACCCGTGTCGCCTTCCCCGGGCGGGTGACGCTCCTGTGGCAGAGTGGGCAGTAGCGCCTCGTTATCGGCGGTTGTATCGGTATACGTTCAGCGGGGAAGGACACACATGCTCGGGGTCAGCCGTGACGGCGACGTCGTCACCATCGAACTACAACGCGAGGAACGGCGTAACGCGCTGAACCTGGACCTGGTCATCCGGCTGCGGGAGGCGCTGTCCAATGCCCGCCTCGATTCCCGGGCGGTCGTGATCACCGGTAGCGGATCGGTGTTCAGCGCGGGCGCGGATCTGGACGGCGTGTACTCCACCGAGTTTCTCGACGCCCTGCTGGACATGCTGCACGAGGTCGAGTCCATGCCGGTCCCGGTGATCGCGGCGTTGAACGGTCCGGCACTGGGCGCGGGCGTGCAATTGGCGATGGCGGCGGATCTGCGGGTGATGGCCCAGGACTCCTACCTCGCCATCCCGGCGGCGAAACTGGGCATCTCGGTGGATCGCTGGACCACGCGCCGGCTGGTCTCGCTGATCGGCGGCGGCCCGGCCCGGACCGTGCTCCTCGCCGCCGAGCCGATCTCGGCCTCCGACGCCTACACCTTCGGTTTCGCGAATCGGCTCGGCACGGTGGCCGACGCCCAGGGCTGGGCGAAATCCATCGCCGAACTGGCGCCGTTGTCGCTGCGGCACCTGAAACTCGAACTCAACGACGACGGCACCCGGGATCCGGCCAACCGCGAACAGCAGGCCGCTCTGGAGGCAGCATGGTCCAGCGCGGACGCGGAAGAGGGCAGGCAGGCCCGGCAGGAGAAGCGTCCCGCCAAGTTCGTGGGCAAATGATGAAGGCCCGCACTGTCGCCGCCGCGGCGGCCGGTCTCGCCGGAATGACCGTCTTCGGCTGGGTGGCCCGAGCCCTGGACGGATTGCCGGCCGCGCTCGGCGCGTCCGTCTCCGCCATCGCGCCCACCGCCACGGGGGCGCGAAGTTATCGCGACCGCCAGTTCCACAACACCGAACCCGCGGCCCCTATCGTCGTGCGCGAGAACCCGACCGGCCTGTTGTCCATGGTGACCGGTATGCGTGCCGGCCGGCCGAAGGACGCGGTGCCGCTGGCCCGGCCCGAGCATCCTGGCGTGGCCGCCGATCTCGCGGTCACCTGGTACGGGCATGCCAGCGCGCTGATCGAGATCGATGGGTACCGGGTGCTCACCGACCCGGTGTGGAGCGAGCGCGTCTCGCCCTCCCGGCTGGTCGGTCCGTCCCGCATCCATCCCGTCCCGGTCGCGCTGGAGGAGTTGCCGCGGGTGGACGCGGTGGTCATCTCACACGACCACTACGACCACCTGGACGCCGACACCATCGCCACGCTGGTCCGCACCCAGCAGTCGGTTTTCGTGGTGCCGATCGGTGTCGGCGCGCATCTGCGGCACTGGGGCGTGCCGGAGGCGCGGATCGTCGAATTGGACTGGAACTGCTCGTATTCGTTGTCCGCAGCCGACGGTGACCGCCCCGAACTCGCCATCATCTGTACCGAGGCCCGGCATTTCTCCGGCCGTGGACTGGTCCGCAACACCACGCTCTGGGCGGGCTGGGCGCTGGTGGGGCCGAAACATCGCGCCTATTTCGGCGGGGACACCGGATTCACCAAGGCGTTCGCGGCCACGGGCGCGCAGTGGGGTCCGTTCGATCTGACCCTGCTGCCGATCGGCGCCTACGACCCGCACTGGGCCGATATCCACATGAATCCGGAGGAGGCGGTGCGCGCGCACGCCGATCTGTGCCTCGGTGAACCGGAGCACGGCGTCCTGGTGCCGATCCATTGGGCGACGTTCAACCTCGCGCCTCATCCCTGGGCCGAACCGGTCCGCCGGCTGGTGGACGCGGCCGCGGCGGCGGATACCGAGATCGCGGTCCCGGTGCCCGGGCAGCGGCTCGATCCGCGTGACCTCCCGCCGGAGCGCCGGTGGTGGGAAGATATGGAGTGAACACTTCCGCACAGTGACAGGGAAGGAATCGGCTATGAGCTTGATGGAAAACCTGAAGAATCTGGTCGGCAAGGGGCAGGAGACTGCTGCCAAGAACTCGGACAAGATCAATCAGGCGGTCGACAAGGCCGGGGATTTCCTCGACCAGAAGACCAAGGGGAAGTACTCCGACAAGATCCAGAAGGGTAAGGAAGCCGCCCGCAAGGTGGTTCCGACGGAACACCCGGACGGTGGCCCGGGCCGGCCGCCCGGCGGACCGGGCCCGGAATCGCGTCCGTGAGGTACCGCACGGCGCCGAACGGGGATGTCCGCCCGCGGATGTGATCCGGGGTGCGCCGGGCTTTCGGAGGTGAGCCGGGACAGCCGGATATCGAGGTCCGGCTGAGCAACCCGGACAAAGTGCTGTATCCGGCGACAGGCACCACCAAGGGCGAGGTGCTGGAGTACTACGCCGAGATCGCCCCGGCCATGCTGCCGCATATGGCGGGCCGGCCGGTCACCCGCAAACGCTGGCCCGACGGTGTCGGCGCGTCCTCCTTCTTCGAGAAGAACCTGGCCGCCGGCACCCCGTCCTGGGTGCCGCGCCGTACCCAGCGGCATTCCGGCCGCGCCGTGACCTATCCGGTGATCTCCTCGCAGGCCGGACTGGTCTGGCTGGGGCAGCAGGCCGCGCTGGAGATCCATGTGCCGCAGTGGCGCTTCGACGGTGACGAGCGCGGCCCGGCGACCCGGCTGGTGTTCGATCTCGATCCCGGACCGGGCGTGGGGCTGCCCGAATGCGCGCGGGCGGCGCTGGGCATCCGGGATATGGTCGGCGAGATCGGGATGCGCGCCTACCCGCTGACCAGCGGCAGCAAAGGAATCCACCTCTACGTTCCACTGGATCGCACGCTCGGCCCGGGTGGCGCGTCGACGGTGGCCAAACAGGTGGCGGAGAACCTGGAGAAACTGCTGCCCGATCTGGTGACGGCCACCATGGCGAAGAACGTCCGCGCGGGCAAGGTGTTCCTGGACTGGAGTCAGAACAATCCGGCGAAGACCACGATCGCGCCGTATTCGCTGCGTGGCCGGGAGGAACCGAATGCCGCGGCGCCGCGCAGCTGGGAGGAGATCGAGGACGGGACGGCGCTCCGGCAGTTGCGTTTCGACGAGGTGCTGCACCGGTATCGGTCCGACGGTGACCTGCTCGCCGGTCTGGACCCGCCGCTCGACGATGCGCTCACGAAGTACCGGTCCATGCGGGACCCGGCCCGGACTCCCGAACCGGTACCCGCCGAATCGCCCCGGAGCGGCACGGGAGATCGGTTCGTCGTCCACGAACACCACGCGCGCCGCCTGCACTGGGACGTGCGGCTCGAACGAGAAGGCGTCCTGGTCTCTTGGGCGGTGCCCAAGGGCCCACCGGACAGCCCGCGCCAGAACCGTCTCGCTGTGCACACCGAGGACCATCCGCTGGAGTACCTGGATTTCCACGGCACGATCCCGTCCGGCGAATACGGCGCAGGAGAGATGTCGGTATGGGACACCGGCACCTACCGGGCCGAGAAGTGGCGGGACGACGAGGTGATCGTGGAGCTGCGCGGAACCCGGTTGAACGGCCGGTACGCGTTGATCCGCACCGAGGGCGATCAGTGGCTCATGCATCTGATGAAGGATCAGCCGGCGCCCGCGGGCGATCTCCCGCGCGGTCTGACCCCCATGCTGGCCACCAGCGGTGACGTGGCGGCGCTACCGGAATCGGAGTGGGTGTTCGAGCGCAAATGGGACGGCTTCCGGCTCATCGTGGAGGTCGAGGCGGGTGAGCTGCGGTTGCGCAGCCGTACCGGTAACGATGTGACCGCGCGGTATCCGCAGCTCGCGGAGCTGGCCGCCGATCTGGACGGGCATCAGGTGGTGCTGGACGGGGAGATCATCGTCCGCGACCCGGACGGCGCGGTGAACGTCGCCCTGCTGAAAGCGCACCCGCGGCGTGCGGAATTCGTGGCCTTCGATCTGCTCTACCTGGACGGCACCTCGCTGCTGCGCAAACGCTACCGCGACCGCCGCCGGGTCCTCGAGGCCCTCGCCGCGACCGCGCCCGCCCTGTGGGTGCCCCCGCCGTACGAGGGCAGCGGCGCGGAGGCCGTGCGGCAGAGCGAACAGGACGGGGTGGAAGGGGTCGTCGCCAAGAAGGTCGATTCGGTGTACCTGCCCGGGACCCGCGGCCGGACCTGGGTGAAGCAGCGCAATTGGCGCACCCGGCAGGTGGTGATCGGCGGAATGCGGCGCAGCCGGGCCCGGCCTTTCGCGTCACTGCTGGTGGGCATTCCCGCCGAGGAGGGGCTGGTGTACGCGGGACGGGTGGGCACCGGATTCGGGGACGCGGGTATGCGCGAGCTGGCCGCACGGCTGCACCGGCTGGAACGCAAGACCAGCCCGTTCGTCAACGAGATGTCGGCCGACGAACGCCGCGACGCCATCTGGGTCACGCCGAAGGTGGAAGGCACTGTGCGCTACATGGATTGGACCGAGACCGGCCGGCTCTGGCATCCGGCGTGGCTGGGCGAACTGTGACCGCCGTCGCCACCGGTGATGTCGCCCGTGTGCCGAATCCGCTGGGTACTGTGATGTTCGAGCGAATTTCGAGCAAGGAGTACGACGATGGATTTCAAGGGCCTGGCGAACAAGGCATTGGGTTTGGCGCGCAAGAATGCCGACAAGGTCGAGCCGCTGATCGAGAAGGTCGGCGACGCGGTCGACAAGAAGACCGGCGGCAAATACGCGGGGCAGGTGGACAAGGCGCAGGAGGCGGCCCGTAAGGCCGTGCGCGACCAGAAGAAATAGAGCCCCTTACAGCAGGATCTCCACGAGCAGGGCTCCGGCGCAGACCGCTACCACCACTGCCAGGGCGAGGGCGTCGTTGCGGCCGGGGGATGCCGGGCGGGCGGTCAGCTGTCCTGTCCCCCCGCGGGCGGTGATCGCTTCGCCCAGTTCGCCGGCCCGCCGGGTGGATACCGCCATGGCGGCGGTGAGGATATCGATCACCGGGTCGGTGGTGCGGTGCAGTAGATCGGGTTTGGGGCGCAGGCGGCGGGCGGCGCGCAGGATACGGATCTCCTCGAGCAGCAGCGGGAGGCCGCGCAGGGTCAGCGCCACCACCACGGCCAGTTCGTCCACCGGGACCCGCAGGCGGCGCAACGGCCGGCCGAGAGTGGCCAGGGCGGGTGCGATTTCGCTCATGGGGGTGGTCCAGGCGATGAGCATGGACGCGGCCACCAGGATCAACCCGAACACCACCACCTGCGCGTAGCGCAGTACGGCGGCGCCGCCGACGGGCACATTGATCAGCGCGCCCAAGGCGATCAGCAGCCAGAACACTAACGGCAGACGGGGCAGGACCCCCAGCGGCAGCCGGGCCACGAGGCCGATCGCGATCAGGAACACGATCATGATGCCGAGGATCGGCCAGCTCGGCAGGATCATCAGCAGCAGGCTGATCAGGAACGCGGCGATCATCTTGGTTCCGGCCCACAGGTTGTGAACCGGGCTGGCCACCGGGACCCGGCGCAGCAGGACGGTACTCATCGGGTGCCTCCGTGGTCGATGCCGTGGGCGTCGCCGCCGCGCAGCCGCCAGGCCGCGCCCGGGGCGGGCCGGTGTGCCGGATCGGGTGGGTGGACCGCCGGAATGGGCGTGGTGTCGGCTTCCGTGCCGGGCACGGCGGCGGCCGCCGTCTCGGTTTCCGGGATACGGCCCGCGCGCAGGTGGACGGTGCGATCGCAGATGGCCGACACATCCTCGACATCATGGGAGATGACGATCAGCGTGAGCCCGGAATCGCGGAGCCGGGCCAGTAGTTCGACGATATCGGCGCGGCCCTCGGGATCCAGCCCGGCCAGCGGTTCGTCCAGCACCACTACCTGCGGGTGGGCGGCGACGATGGCGGCCAGTACCACCCGTTTGGCCTGACCGCCGCTGAGTTCTTCGATGGACCGGGTGGTCAGGGAGCGGTCCAGGCCGACGGCGTCCAGGGCTTTGCCCACGGTCCCCGAACCGGTGCCCTCGCCACCCCAATCGGCGACCTCCTCGCCGACGGTATGCCGTTGCAACTGCAGCCGGGAGTGCTGGAAGGCCAGTTCCACCCGCCCGATCTGCTTACTGACCGGTTTGCCCGCCAGCTCGCAGCGTCCGGTGCTGGGCGCGATGAGTCCGGCCATGATCCAGGCCAGGGTCGATTTCCCGGACCCGTTGCCGCCGACCACCAGCAGCGCTTCCCCGCGGCGGACCGACAGGTCGACACCGTGCAGCGCGGGCGCCTCCCACGGTGTGCCCCGGTTGTAGGTGTGCCGGACACCGCGCAGTTCGAGCAGCGTCTCGCCCATCGGGCGGCGGCGCTGGGCCCGGGCCGGTTTCGGCCAGGCGGGCAGCCGGTCGACCATCCGCCCGGCGGCCAGGTGCACCACCCGGTCGGCGGCGTCGGCGTCGGCTTCGTGATGGGTCACCAGGACGACGGCCATGGCATGCCGTTTCGGCAGCCCGGCCAGCAGCGTCACCAATTCGCGGCGGCCGTCCGGGTCGATCATGGAGGTGGCTTCGTCGGCGATGAGCAGGGCGGGGCGCCGGGCCAGTGCCGCCGCCACCGCCAGTCGCTGCTGCTGGCCACCGGACAGGGTGGCGGTCTCCCGGTCGCCCATTCCGTCCAGCCCGACCTCGTGCAGCAGGGCGTCGATATCCACTTCGGCCGCGAGAGCGGTGGGTAGCCCCCAGACCACATCATCGGCGACCAGCACGCCCAGCGTCTGGCTTTCCGGCCGCTGCAGGACCAGCGCCGTACCGCCCAGATGGCCGAGTCCGGCGGACCCGGGGCGCTCGACCGCGCCGCTGCTCGGCGGCAGTCCCGCCAGTAGCCGGGTCAGGGTCGATTTACCGGACCCGTTGTGGCCGACCACCGCGACGAACTCACCGACCTCGACCCGCAGGTCGACACCGGTCAACGCGTCGGCGGCGGCGCCGGGGTACCGGTATCCGGCCGCGCGCAGGGCCACCGGCAGGGGTGCGATCGGGCGGTCGTCGGCGGGGGCGTCGAGGCGGTCGGCGCCGGGGAGCCAGGCGAGGCGGTCCAGGACAGAGCCGAGCACGAACCACGAGACCAGTGCGGTGACCACGGTCCCGGCCAGGACGGTGCCACCGATATAGAGCCACCACCACTGCAGGACCACATCGGTGACGTGCAGGATGCCGCGGCCGAGGGGTTCCAGGTGTTGCTGGCGGGAGGTGAGTTCGGCCAGGCCGGTCGCGGTGTTGCGGACGGTGTCGAAGAGCAGGTCGCGGGTGGCCGAGAAGGCCAGCAGGAAGCCGACCGAGAACGCGCCCCAGGCGACGCCGGCGAGCACCGACAGCCCGGTGACCGCGACGATACCGCCGTGGCGGCGTTTGACCGTGCCGACGATGCCGCCGATGGTGGCGGTGGCGACCATCGCCATGGCGGCGGTGAGGCCGGCCGCCACGAAGGTGACCAGAGCGGCCGAGATCGAGGCGGTGAGCACCGTGCGGAATCGGTAGCGGTGCGCGAGCAGGCCCATGGGCACGGCCGCGACCAGTTGCAGGGCGGCCGCGAACGGGATCACGGCGCCGACGGTCACCAGTCCGACGGTGACGCCGCCGAGTACCGCGCCGGTGGCGAGCTCGATCGGGCGCAGCGCGCCGCCGCGCTCGGTCCGGCTCGGCGCGGTGCCGCCGGACGCGGTGGTGCCGAGCACGGTCGCGCCGGGTTCGCCGGCGCCCGGGTCCGGTGCGCCGGGGCGGGGGACTGCGGACTGGTCGCTCACCTACTCGAGTCTGCCAGCCCGGCGGGTGGGCGCGAATCGAAGGTATTGCAAACATGCGCATCGACGCATATGTTTGTCGGGTGGGACATGATCATACGCATCACGTATCACCGGAGAGTGCCTCCGGGAAATATGTCGGCCGCCTGGGGCTCGCGCTGGCCTTAGGCCTGGGATTCATGCTGGTCGAGCTGGTGGTCGCGCTGGTCACCGGTTCGCTGGCGCTGCTGTCGGACGCCGCCCATATGCTCACCGATGTCGTGGGTATCGCCATGGCGCTGTCGGCCATCATGCTCGCCCGCAATACCCGGCCCAGCTACACCCGCACCTTCGGCTACTACCGGGCCGAGGTGATCGCCGCGCTCGCCAACGCCGTCCTGCTGTTCGCGGTCGCCGGGTACGTACTGATCGAGGCGGTGCGCCGGTTCGGGGAACCGCCGGAGGTGCCCGGCGGGCCGGTGCTGGCCGTCGGTGCCATCGGCCTGCTGGCCAATATCGCGGCCTTCCTGCTGCTGCGGCGCGGAGCCGAGGAGAGCCTCAATGTGCGCGGCGCCTATCTCGAGGTACTGGCCGATATGGTCGGTTCGTTCGGCGTGCTGCTGTCCGCCGCGATCACGCTGACCACCGGCTGGCTCTACGCCGATATGATCGTCGGCGTCGCCATCGGCCTGTGGGTGCTGCCCCGGACCTATCTGCTGGCCCGGCGCTCGCTGCGCATTCTGTTCCAGCACAGTCCCGAAGAGCTCGACGTCGAGAAGGTGGCGGCCGAACTGGCCGCGGTCCCCGGGG
The DNA here is from genome assembly GCF_046764065.1 of Nocardia sp. NPDC002869. Classification (NCBI taxonomy): domain Bacteria; kingdom Bacillati; phylum Actinomycetota; class Actinomycetes; order Mycobacteriales; family Nocardiaceae; genus Nocardia; species Nocardia sp. NPDC002869. Next base: position 2,135 of record NZ_JBKOOL010000156.1, on the reverse strand, counting down.
TCTGCGATGTTCACGACCTGCACGTCTGGACCTTGACCTCCGGTATGGAGGTCGCCTCGGCCCATATCACCACCACGGGATCCGATTCCGGTGACGAGATACTGCGCGCGGCCCAGCGCCTGCTCGCCGACCGCTTCCACATCCACCACGCGACCCTCCAGGTGGAGACCACCGATACCGCCCGCCGGTGCGCGGAGCTTTCTTGGTGACCACCTAGTGAGCAATCGAGATATTCGGCCATAATGTCGGCATGGTGCAACGCCCGTCGATCCGGGACTGGGACTTCCCCAGGGGAGTCGCCAGTGTCGCGCTCATGGCCGGATACGGCGCGGAGCACGGAATTCCCGTCACCGCACTGCTGCGCGGTACCGATCTCACCGAAGCCCGGCTGCACGACCCGGACGCTCAGATCCACGCGCACACCGAACTCGCGGTGGTGCGCAACCTGGTCCGCGAACTCGACCGCCCCGGTATGGGCATCGAGGTGGGCCGGCGCTACCGCATCACCACCTTCGGCATCTTCGGTTTCGCCTGTGTCAGCAGCCCCACCCTGGCCGAGGCGATCGATTTCGCCCTGCGCTACCTCGAACTGAGCTTCACCTTCTGCTTGCCGGTGACCCAGTGGGAGCACGGGGAATTCATCGGCCGCATCCACGACGAATCGGTGCCCGCCGACGTCCGCCAGTTCCTGGTGGAACGCGATGTGACGGCCATGCACCAGGTGATGAGCGATCTGCTGGGCCGGCACCTGGCTCTGCTGCGCGCCGAATTCCGGTTCCCCGAACCGGCTTACGCCGACCTGATCGCCGAGGTGACCGTGGCCCGGCCGCGGTTCGGGCAGCCGCACAACCTGGTGGCCATCGACCCGGCGATCCTGGACCGGCCGCTACCACAGGCCAACGAGCACGCGCTGGCCATCTGCCTGGCACAGTGCCGGGATCTGGTGCACCGGCGGCGGGCGAGAACCGGCATCGCCGCGGAGGTGCGCGCGCGGCTGGTGCCCCGCGGCGGTATGGACGGACTCACCGCGCCGCCCGGTATCGACACCGTGGCCGCCGACCTGAACATGAGCACCCGCACCCTGCGCCGGCACCTCGACGCGGCCGGTACCGGCTACCGGGCCCTGCTGGACGAAGTACGCCAGGCCCTCGCGGAGGAGATGCTGACCACCACCCCGCTGTCGGTGAGCGATGTGGCGATCCGGCTCGGCTACGCGGAGGCCTCCACCTTCATCTACGCGTTCCGGCGCTGGACCGGCGGCACCCCCGCCGCCTACCGGCGGGCCCGCGCCGGCCGGTACTGAACCGGATCAGAACGGCGTACCGATCCAGCCGCCCATCGGGACACTGCGGAAATGGGTGATCAGCCGATGCTCGTCGTCGATGACGTGCAGCGCGACCGCCGGGTCCGGCGCGTAGTCCATCACCCGCTGGGGCGGGGCGAGTTCCCATTCGCCGCCCAGTACCGAGGCGGTACTCGGGCCCATGAGCAGCGGCCGCCCCGCGAAGGTGGCGACCGCCGCGGTGTGCGCGTGCCCGGTCAGCGTGCCGATGATCCGCTCGTCGCCGGTGATGACCGCGGCCAGCCGCTCCGGCCCGGCCAGCGCGATGGGGTCCACGATCGGGCTGTGCAGGAAAACCGGGGGATGGTGCAGCGCCAGCAGCACGGCATCGTCGGCGGGAGTGTCGGCGAGGGTCTCGTGCAACCAGTCGTAGGTCTCGTCGGTCAGCCGCCCACCGGACTGCCCGGGAACACTGGAATCGAGCAGGATCAGCGTGACACTGCCGACCCGGTGCACCTGGTTGACCGTGTCGTCGAGCGGGGGAGCGCCGAGCAGCACCTCCCGGAACGCCGGCCGTTCGTCGTGGTTACCCGGAATCGCCAGCACCGGTAGATCGGCCTGCAGCGCTGCCCGGGCCTCGGCATACTCCTCGGGTTTGCCGGAATCGGTGATATCGCCGGTCACCACGATCACATCGGGTCGCCGCCGCAGATCCGCGAGATAGGCCATGACCCGCTGCGCGCGTTCGACGTTACGGGTGCCGAGGTCGAAATGTGGATCGCTGATCTGAGCCACCAAAATCATCGGACGCTCCTGTGTTTATTTGCGGCGCCTGCGGCGCCGCGGGGTTGAG
>NZ_JBKOOL010000155.1:0-14002 GCF_046764065.1 Nocardia sp. NPDC002869 | reverse complement strand
ACCACCAGCATGACCACCCCGTGGCGAACCAGCACGCCGACACACCGCTCACAACCCAAGAATTAGAAAACTAATTCCCGACGCAGGACACTAGACACGATAGAAGTTGGAAATGAATACGCGTCGTATCGCACCGTGAAATCCGGCGACATCGAAAAGCCGACCATGCCCTGGTTACCCCCTGCCTCACGCCGCCGTCGCAGCCAAGTTGAACGAGTCCACCCGCGCCTAGGCACGGGTGGACAGGATATCGGCCTGCTCGGTCACTGGGCCTACAGGTGAAGCGTCACGGGTAAGGGACCGGCTTCGGGGTTAGATGGTGAGCGGTGCCGGGTTCATCGACGAGCCGTGTGAGCCATTTCAGGCACCACGACTAGCGTTGCGTCGCTGACCAGGAATGCGAGTTGGACTGTGCACTCGTGAAGTCCGGCACGGCCGAGGTTCCCCGGAGGCCAGCAGAAACATCAGCGTGCGGGTCGGCGCCGCAATCTCCCGCTCGCTGTCCCCCGGCTGAGTCACGCTTGAGAACAGATGACTATCCCCCGCCTGTGGCTTCGACAACAGGTAGGTCGAGCTCAACCCACGGGCCATGTACTGTGAACAAAGTCAACGGAAGCAACGAACTACAGAGTCTTCAAGGGCGACACATGGTCTGTTCTCGGCCTAACCGGTGGATTCGAAGCCGCCAGGGAGGAAGCAATGCCTCAACCGACAACGGTGCCGGTGACCCTGGCCGAGATCGCGCGGCTCGCCGGTGTCGGTCGGGCAGCAGTCAGTAACTGGCGGCGGCGGCACGCATCGTTTCCCGCACCAATCGGTGGCACCGACGTCAGCCCGCACTTCTCTCTGACTGAGGTGGAGGCGTGGCTACGCCAGGAAGGCAAGCTCGCAGACATCGGCGAGGTCGAACGCCTGTGGCCCCTCATCGACAATCTGGGCGACCGGAATCAGGCTGGGCTTGTTGTCGCCGCCATGGCGCTGCGGCGCAACACAACTCGGGCTGTCCTCGCGTCCCCTCCAGTTCTCGATCTGGGACCCGCTGCCGAACATCTTGTGCAGCAGGCGATTACCGCAGCCGACAAAGCAGGCGCGCCGGACGAGACATTCGAGTATCTACTCGGGCGCTGGCTCGACGCCCATATCCGGCAGGTCACCACCACGCCGCGTCCACTGGCCGCCTTGATGGCCGCAGCTGGGGTCGCCGCCCGCACACACAACGCCCCAGGCGACGCGGTCGTCTTCGACCCCGCGTGCGGGTCAGGCACCCTCCTTGCCGCAGCAGCCATGTCTCTCAACGGTTCCAATCTGCAGCTGATCGGCAATGACATCGATCCCGTCCTCGTGGCCGTCGCGACCGCACGCCTGGTCACCGAAGTCGAACCACTCAGCGCTGGAAATGCTGTTGTCGAGATCACGACCGGCAACAGTTTGCTGGCTGATCCGCACCGCGATGTCCAGGCTGACCTGGTGCTCGCCCATCCACCGTTCGCCACCCGCAACTGGGGCCAGGAAGCGGTCGTGACCGACCCACGTTGGCGCCTCGGGCTACCACCGCGCGGCGAGCCGGAGCTGGCCTGGGTACAGCACGTCCTTGCCCGGCTCGCGCCGGGAGGGACCGCAGTGATAGTCATGCCACCAGCAGCGGCAGTCCGGAAGTCCGGCCGCCACATTCGAGGCGCACTCGTGAGTGCGGGCCTACTACACGCGGTGGTTGCTCTGCCCGCGGGCTTGGCGCCGCCACACAGCGTCGGGTTACACCTGTGGGTTCTTCGGAGCCCGGATGGCGCCCATCCGGGCACCTCGCAGGTTCACCTCATCGACGCGACTGCCGCCGCGCGCCCGACCAATCCGACAGAGTGGGAAACGCTGACCAGCGCAGTCCTCGAGATCGTCTCATCCTCGGCTCGGTTGCTTCGGCCCGCCGTCGATGGCCTCGTCCACCGAGCCGTCACCGCGACGGACATCATATCGGGCGACGCGGTGCTCACACCCGCCCGATACATCCCGACATCAACGGGAAGGGATGCGTCCCAATCGATCTCCGCGTCCTGGTCGTCCGTCGCCGATACCTTGTCGAGCCTCGAGGAAGCACGCCGCCAGCTCTCGGAGCTGCAATGGCACGACTCCGCGACAGTCGGGACAACCACCGTCGGTGAGCTGATCCGTGCGGGCGTGGTCGACCTGCACACCGGGCAAGCGCTCGACCTCGACGCGATCCGGATCGGCACGCGGGGTTCGGCCGACTATCCGGTACTGATGATCTCCGATTTGATAGGCGACGGCACGCGCCGATGGATGACCATGCGGACGGCCCAAGCGGCTCAACTCGTCACGACTGAACCGAACGATGTAGTGATAGCTGGCGCGACCAGGGCGTTCCGAGCGTGGGTCGAGGAAGGAGAACCCACTGTGTTGGGCCCCCAGCTGCACATTCTGCGCGCCGACCCAGAGCGTCTCGACCCGTGGTTCCTCGCAGGATGCCTTCGCGCACCATCGAACGGCAGGCAGGCAGGCACACATACGTCGAGCTCGGCGCGCATCGATGTGCGGAAGCTGCGGGTGTTACAGCTCCCCGCCGATCAACAACGACAGTACGGCGCAATCTGCCGACGTATCGCCGCCTTTGAGCGGCACCTGCGCGCAATCGCCGACATCGGCTCCCGACTAGTCGACGACCTGAGCGACAAGATGGCTGCGGGACTTCTCGATCATTGATGCCCCAGTTCGCCAAGAACTTCCGCAACCTGTTCCACATACTTGAGCTCTCGCAGGTAGGTAACCAGTTCGGACCACACCTCGCGCACCGCGGCGGCGATCGGATCGGGCAGACCCGCGATCGTCGCGTCCTGTTCGGCGAGTGTTCTCAGCGCCTGACCGCTGCGGCCGAATGCCAGACCGCATTCGGCTGCGCGTATCAGGGCGATCGCCGCGGCCTTCCGCTCCTCAGGGCTCGATCCGCCAGCCAAGTCGGCGGCGATCTCACGGTAAAGCTGTTCGGCGTCACCGCACTCACCCCGAACACGGAGTCCTTCAGCGGCCAGGAACCTCGCCCGGCGGGCTTCAGGACGCCGAGGCCCCCATTCCTTCCGGATCGTGTCGGCAGACCGCGCCAGGGATTCGAGCGCTTCACCAGGCTGTCCGTCTGCCAGCTCCTGCTCCGCCTCGTCGCACAACGCGCGCACCTCACTCTTCTTGAGCCACGAGGGGCCCGGCCGCCGCCGCTGACCCGAACCGAAAGGAGCCATCGAGCCTTCATTCGGCGAACGGCGCTTCTGGGTGGGGTCCGGGTGGGGCCGTGGCGCGGGTATCGGACCCGAACCCGGCGCAGGAAGGAGCGGAGTCAGCGCGTCACAGATCTCGGCCATACATGGTCGACCGCCAGGCTGCTTCGCCAACATGCGCAGCACAAGCTCGTCGACCGCCAGGGTCACGTGCGGTACGTACTCCGTCATGGACGGGGGCTGATTCTCGAGATGTTGTCCCGTCAAGCCATCGCCCAGAAACGGTGTCCGGCCGGTGATCATTTCGAAGATGATGCAGCCGAGCGCATAACTGTCGGTGCGGGGTTCGACCGGATCGTCCCGGATCTGTTCCGGCGCTTGATAGCCCTTGGTACCCAGCGATCCGCCCTGCATGGTGTAGCGCGTCGTGCCGGTCGTGAGTGGGAGGGCGATACCGAAGTCGATCACGAAGGGCTGGCCGTCTTGTCTGATGATGACGTTCTGCGGCTTGAGATCACGATGGACGACGGGCTTGCGATGAGCGGCATCGAGGGCACTTGCGATGGCTACCGCGATAGCGATGGCGTAGTCCTCCGGCAGCGGGCGCCACCGCTCAAGATAGTCGTCGAGCGGGATTCCGTCGATGTACTCCATCACCAGATATCGCGTGCCATGATGCTTTCCTTCGTTCACGAATCTCGGTATCGCCGGATGCTGCAGTTCGCCCAACAATCTGGCCTCACGCGCGAACCGCGCGTACACGACGTCGACCGTATCGGCGTGCCACTGCGTATCCACCGCGTCGAGAATTTCTTCGGTAGGCCGCAGGAACTTCACCGCCACCAAGAGCTCGGTGCTCTCGTCGCGTGCGCGCCAGACTTCCGCGACACCGCCCTTGCCGACTGGCTGCTCGAGCCGGAAGCGGAACCCTACGAGGACACCTGGCCTGATCTCGCGATCGATCACCGCTCCACCCGTCCGCAGCGCAGCATCGAGAACTGAGCCACCACAGAAACTTTCGGCACCGGACTCCTCGCCTTCCAGGCGGCACACTTCCGCCGACGTGAAGCAGACTAGCAGACATCTTTTGGTTGACGGAGTTCACAGATCCATGGGATGGTGGGTATGCACGCCGCGCGACTACCGCACCCGGCCCTCGCCCAGCACGGGAGACCCTGTGAGCAGATGGATTCGACCACCCGGTACGACAGGAAAGGCTGGACTCGTCCGAGTCAGCAGCGTGTTGACCCGGGAGCTATCACAGTCCTGTCCAGTCAAGATCTCAGTACATGCCCGGCCGCAGATCCGCGCCAGCACCCGGCCGCGCCGTGCCGAACCACCCGTGATCGACTTCGCCTTCGCCCCCTTGATGCGCGCACTGGATCACCTCGAGCACGGGCCGCACTCGGTCGCCACGACACTCTCCGAATTATGGCTTACCGCAGGTCGATTCGATGAGGGCGGTCCACCTGCCCATCACGGTCTGCTCGTCTGGACCGAGGAGGCACTGACCCGATATCTGGTGGCGCGCCACGAACGGCATGGCGCCGAGGCGGGCCACGGCGGCGAGCTGGTGCCGGTCGCCCCCGAGTGGGTCGCTTGCTACGGGGATCTCGACCGCGAGCCGGACTACCGGGGAATCCAGAGAATCGAACGGACTGCTTGGGGGCGGCGCTATTCCTCACCCGATGGTCTGGTCCGGGAATTGTGGATCCCGTCCATCGGTTCAGTGCGCGCCGACCGACCGGTAGCCGAAGTTGCCGCCGCCGCCGCGGTGGTCGCCCAGGGCGCCGAATGTACGAAGCCCAAATGGCCCAATACCTACCGCGAACTCAGCACCCAGTCACGCAGGCCCGACATAGTGCGAATCGTAGGATTCGGCAGCCTGAACGGTGAGGTGGAAGAACTCTTCGCAGGCACGTCCGACACGGTCCGCGACGACTACCGCAACCACACTGCGGAAATCTTCGCGCAGGCGGTCAGCGGCGCAGGCGCGCCTGTTCCCGGGGCAGACTGCGTCAATTGCCGCGTCATCAACCGCTGTGATGCCCTACGACGCACTCCCAGGCTCTGGAACGCCGACGATCCGGCGATTCACGCCCCCCGCCGGACGCTGTCGGTCTGGGATTTACGGGTTCACACCGAATGCCCGGCCAGGTACCACCTACTACGGCAGCTCAAACTTCGCAGCGCGTACGAAGAATCCGCAGCCGCTCGCCGCGGTCGCGCCGTGGACGGCTGGCTGAACGAACACCATCGGTCGCCGATGCCGGGCGGCTGCCGATCGGCGGGGCTTCCCGACAACCCGGCAGCCTGGTCCGCTGAAGGGCATCACCTGACCGGGCAGCCCGCCTTGGACGGTGCCGCGATGCTGGCTCAGCACCGGGTACTGTGCCCCGTCGGTCGCGGAGAATCGTTCGGGGACATCCAGGTTCAGCGCCAGGTTGTCGCATACGACGAAACACTCGAGGTCATCGTCATCGCGACCCCGGATCTGCTCTACACCGACGGTGGCGGGTGGGTGTGGCGTGAAACCAAGACATCGACCTCTCCTCTGTGGGACCGGGAACCGTTGCTGCGTACGTATCCGCAGCTCGCCATGGCCACCCTCCTGCTTGCCGCCGGAGCCCTGCCCGGCGCCCCGAGACGCTCTCGGGTGGAGCTGGAACACCTCACCCCGGATCGGTGCACTCTCGAAACCATCGACCCGAGCCGACCCACCGTCCTCGCCGAAGCTCGCTCGGTCATCGAAGACCTGGCTGGACCACTGCTGGCAGACCGAACTTTCACGCCCCGTCCAGGACGGCATTGCGACGGCTGCGAAGTTCGCCGCTGGTGTTCTGCCGCACCAGGCGACACCAAACCACCCCAAGCCGAATCAATCGCGAAGGACGGCGATGAAAACTGATCTCGGACTTGTCCACACGATCGCGACCGCTGTGATCCGGCTCGCCGACGCGACCGGACCGGCCGCACTGTCGGTACCGTACGACGACGAGGCGGTACGTGCGCTCAACGGCACCGTGCTCAGCTGCCTGAGAATCGGTGCCGAGCCGCCCTCAGGACTGCCCGATCTGCTGCGATGGTGCCGGACTCGCCCGCTGGAGGACTGGCCCCTCGATCTTCCGGAGGATGTATTCGGCCCGGACGATCGCCTGATCGACCCGGACTCAGGCGAACCAACCCAGCTGTGTCACGAATGGTGGATCGAGGGGCGCGACAGCGCGGCCGCGACATTCGATCGGTCTATCATCCGCACGGCGATGAAACGCTGTCACGATGCCTCATCGCCGGAGTGCTACACCGCCTTTCGGCGGCTACTCGTCACCACGCCGGTGCTGACCACGGATCTGGAACACGAGCTGGCCACGGACCACTTCCTCGATCCTGTTCGTGACCTGCTGACGTTGGCCTACACCTCGGTGCCTCCTGGCTACTCCCACCGAGGAAAGTTCGCCACCTGCTGCCGATGCCGAATCCTGCTGACACCGACGACCGACTGCGGCTGGTGGTGCGAACGCGATCAGTGCCGCAGCCGCGGGCCGGCAATCGTGGGCCGACTGTTGAGCACCGAGGATACCGGACCTCTGTTGCACCTAGTGCGACCGCTCCGGCACTTCGTCACCGGCCCAGGACTCGCCGAGATCGAGCTGGAGCAGCGACTCACAGCAGCTCGTGGTGGTCTGCGAATCGAGATGTGGCCCGGCTACGACGCCTACGACCTCCGGATCACCTTCCCCGATGGCCACGTCTGGGCGGTCGATGTCAAGGACTGGGCACACCCCGGGCTGCTGGGACGAGCCGCACGACCGGTACCACCCGAACCGCCCTATGACGAAGCGTTCTGGGTAGTACCGCAATTCAGGGTCGAAATGCGCCGCGAGTACCTCGATATCTTCGCCCGCAACCGTCCCTCCGCCGCGCGAAACCTCACTCTGGTCACCGACCGCGCCCTTGTCGCCGCAGCACGGGCACGGCTGCGTGATGGGGCGTCACGACCGAAAGGAGCAACTGATGCGTGACCGAACCAGTTGGTACCGCGACATCACGAAGGCGCTGGATCCTTACGCCGACGAGTTCGGCGACGTTCGTCCTGCCCTACTGTGCCAGGTGGAGCTTGGCCTGCGGTTGCTGGAGCGGCTCGACCCCGATGCGCCAGCGTCCAGTGCGTGGGCCCTGCTCGGTGGATACCCGTTCGGAACCTCCGCGGGTCTTGTCGTCAGCGAGGCTGATCGGCAACTGGTCACCAACGCTCGCCACCGGCTGTGGACTATGCGGCGAAATCGCGTGTGGCAGCAGAGCCTGGATGTCTACCGTGCTCTGCCTGACAGGTTGCGCGGTTACCGGCTACATGCCAACGACCGTGCTGCCCACCGCATCGACCCATTCGTGGTCGAGGACCGGTTCGCTATCTACGATCAGGCACTCGAAACGCTTCCGTCTTTTACGAGCAAACCTCTGCCACTCGCACCGGCAGGTGCGGCGCGATTCGTTATCGGTCGCAGATTCCGCTCCTCGGTAGCCATTCCCGAGGACCTGCTCTTTCCACCCGCCGCCAGCCACGACCTCACGCAGACGCGGAGTCGCGATCCTCTGACGATTCCGCTCAGTGAGCTAGGGGAAGCAGCTGAGTGGATGGACGAGCAAGAAGCACGCTCCGGCACGAAACCTGGGAACTGGAAAGGCCGTTTCACAGATCTGGAACTCGCGACCAGAAGTGCCGACGGCACGAGGTTCGGACAGGCGGACGAACTGCAGCTCGACCGGTTGACTCACATGGTCGGTATGGTCGGTGCGGGCAAAAGCACGCTCATGACGGTCATCGCCGTCTGGGCGGCACACCACGACCTACGCATCACCCTGGTGGTCGGCGACGTAGCCGAACAGCTCGCGCTGACCGAAGTCTTTGCCGCGTTGAAACTCTCAGCCGCCCCGGTGCTTGGAACCACCACCAGAGAACGTCATGCCCAGCGTCTGCACCGGCGCATCAGCTCGCGCACCGGACAACCGCTGCTTCTGCACGAAGATCCTGGCTTCGATTACCTGAGCACCGCGTGTCCGCTCGATGCCCAACGCGGACTGGAAGCTGGCGAACCGCTCCGCTACGCGGACGCGCCCTGTACTGCGCTGTATCCCGCCGCTCCCTCCCAGCCCCCGGATGCAGAGAACCGCCTGAGCGGCTACCGCGCCGAGCGCACCGCACCGCGCGACAGCGATGAGCGTCTGGGCGCATCACACGGATGCCCGCTGTGGAGTCGCTGTCCACGACACCGAGCTGCCCACGACCTGGTCGACGCCGACATCTGGGTGGCCAACCCAGCGAGCCTGATCCAGAGCGCAGTTCCGCACCATCTCAACGCAGAACGGATGCGCCATCTGGAACTCGCCTGCATCCGCAGCGACATCGTGATCATCGACGAGGCCGACCGAGTTCAGATGCACCTCGACGACACCTTCGCACCGTCCTCGACCCTGGTCACCCGGGGACCCGAATCCTGGCTCGACCGCCTGGGTACCCACAAGATCACCGAACTGGCGCGCTCGGGCCGCGTGCAACTCACCGAACGCGACGTCGAGCGGTGGACAGCGGCACTGGAGGTCGTCAGCGCCACCACCAACCGCCTCTACGCCCTGCTGATCGCCGACCACGAACTTCGTTCCTGGGTGGAGATCGACTATTTCAGCGCCTGGACCCTCCAGGAGAAGCTCATCGAGGAATGGTTCCCCAGCCGCACGCACTCCCCCGACGACTTGATCGAGCGCGAGGAGGACCTCTTCGACATCGAGGACGAACCGACGGCCCAGCCTGGCGAAGGCCCTCCCATCCCAATAACTCCCTGGGCGCAACGACGTTCGGAAGTCACCGCCTGGATGGACGAGTTCCGTGACGATCCGCTCGGCGACAGTGGTTCACACCATCCCACCACCGAACTCCTCATTCGTACGACACACAACCTGCTCCACACCCAGGACGAATCGCACACGCGCGACAGGGTGCGCACACTTCTCGAACAGCTGGTCCGCGGAGCACCAGGACTCCAGCCCTCCCAAGACAAGAGCCCGGACTCGCGCGGTCTGCGCGGCAGCGAACCCTGGTATCAGCGGACCGTCCGACGACTCGAGTTCACCCTCCAGCTTGCCGTACTCCACCATCGACTCAGCCGGATCACCTCCCTATGGCCCGACGTCGAGTCCGCGCTCAATCTGGACAACACCGACAACGAACTCGCCCGACGGCCACCGCTGGACTATGCCCCACTCGTCCCCGAAGCCCCCATGGGTAACGTGCTGGGCTTCCAATACCTGCCCGACGATCCTGATCTGACCTATCGTCCGGCAGGGCTCTGCACCGGCACCCTCCGCTTTTTCCGGTGCGCCGGTGTCGGTCGGGAGCTGCTCCACGCGCTCCCCGACCTCGGCGCCGACCCCGCGATCGGCCGTCACGGCCCCCATGTGCTGCTCATGTCGGCGACCAGCTGGGCGGGCACATCCACTCGAGCCCACGTGCTGGCACCCGTTGCTGCGATTCTCAAGCCGCACGACAAGGCAGTAAAAGCAGTCGAGGCCACCACCTTCCGCACTCGGTTCATCTACGACAAGGACAACCGGCCGATCACTCTCTCCGGTCAGGACCACAGTGTTCGCACCGATGTGCTGCGGCAGCTCGTCACCCAGCTCGGCCGGTCACCCGCGAACGGCGACGTCAGCCCGATACAGGAAGAACTCGCCCAGGTCTCCGACGACCGCCGACGCCGGGCGCTGCTGCTCGTCGGCAGCTACGCCGACGCCTCGATCGCGTTCGACGTCCTCGATCAATTTCCCCGGTGGCGCGGGCACGTCCGCGTGCTCACCCGCGACGACGCGGAACTCGACAACGGCGCCGACATCCCGGACCACCGGGGACCATCGACCGTCCGGCGCGGCGACCTCGCATCCTTCACCGACGACGAGTCAGCCGAAATCCTTATCGCCCCGCTGATGGCCATCGAGCGCGGACACAACATCCTCAGTCCGCCGCGTGGCCCCGACGGCGAGCGAGTTGCCGCGTTCGGGACGGTGTTCTTCCTGGTCCGGCCGCACCCCCGCCCGGACGATCTGTCCCTGGCCATCTTCGCCCTCAACGACTGGGTATCCCGATTCACACGAGACCTCATCGCACACAGTGATCACGGCACCTTCACCGAACTCGCCACTCGGGCAGACGATCTCGGCGCTGCCGGGCGAACATTCCGGCACATCGCCCGCCGCGAATGGCATCGCCTCCTCACCCGCCGATACGTCTACTCCCGCTTGAATCCGGTCGAACAGGAATCGTTCGCCTGGGACCAACTGGTCAGCATCTGGCAGGTCATCGGGCGTCTCGTCCGCGGTGGTGTGCCCGCACGCGTGGTGTTCGTCGATGCGGCATTCGCGCCAGCCACCGCGTGGGCAGGCGCACCGGGCCCACAACCCCAGACCCGCAGCCGTAAACCTGATCCCGGTCTCCTCGTTCGGCTACGAGACATCCTGGAACCGTACTTCGACAAGTCAGCCGATTCAGGTGCGTACCGAGACGCCGCCGAGCCCGCGCTGGTACAGACGCTATATTCCCCGCTCTACAACGCCCTGAAGAACATGCCCCTCGTCACCTAACCGCCACGACGCTGACCCGGAGACCACCATGGGTTTCACCTACAGATCTATCCACCGAGCCGCCTATGTCCCGGTACCCGACGCCGAACCCTGGACCGTTCAGTACCGGACGCTCCCCTTCCCAGACCAAGCGCAAGGCAGCGTACTCAGCGTGCGCAACTATGGCCGCGCGCCCGAACTGGAGCCGCTGGCCACCGTCCCCACCCGTCGATTGGACACGGTGTTGCAATGCCTCGCGCCCGACCTTGTGGTCCGGCCGCGCCGCCAGGATGATCCCGACGCCTGGCTGTACATACCCGAGCCCTTCAGCGATCCGCTGCCGGGGAACACACTGAATCGCCTGCTCGGCACCTGGCTCCGCGATATCGGCCCGACGGACGCCGCCACCGATCCACAGTTCCGTGCCGTACGCGCGCAGGCACAGGCCGAACTGGACACCACGGCGATCGAATGGGACCACACTGTCGTGAGCCTGCTGGATTGCCCCGTGACTGCGGGTGGCACCGCAGACCCGGCCGTACGCCTATTCCAGCTCACACCCGATGCCCTCGCCCGACGCATCACCAAGCTAGATCCTTTCGAATTCGACGGCGGCACACTAACTTTCCACGCCGTGGCGCGTGGGCCGCGTCAGCGTGGCGCCGAGCTGATGTCCCAGCCGATCCCCCGAGGGGTGAAGGGCAAACGTTGGTGGTTCTCCATCGTCATCACCATCACGTTGCACACCACCCCGTTCGACCCACGCCCACGAATCCACGTTCACACCGGTGTGCGCCGCTGGGCGACACATCCCGGCAGAAGCACGGGAAAGATCTACTTGCCGCATGGCCGAGCCACGTCGGTGTATCTGCGGCCGCCGATCCCCTGGCTGCCAGGCGCTCCCGTGAGCGATCGCTTCGCGGTGGCACAACTCGCGTACGACCGGCAGATCGGACAGATCGGCTGGGTGGAAAACGGTCCGACAGGCCTTCTGCGTGGGCTGACCCTCCGACAGACGTTCCCCGAGCCAACCGAACTCCTCGCGTCGCCCGAGGACTGGCTCGCACCCGACGAACCCGGACTCCGCGCCGCCGTCGTACACAGTAATCACATGGGCGAACACCGGGTCGGACCAGGACTGATGTCGGATCAACGCTCGCGGATCATGGAGTGGATCGACCGAGCTCTGCCGCCCGGTCTCGCCCGGATGCCTTCGCTGTGCCGCAGTTCCGCCGGTACCAACAAGCCCGCCAATCCCCGATCCACGGCGACCGGTCCGGCTAAGGTCACGGCGCAGCAGCTCGCTGCCGTCACCCGGCGGACGGCAGTCGCAGCAGCGACCCGGGCGTCGACTATCGACGAAGCCGATCTTTCCATCCCCGTTCTCGATTGCCGGCTGCTGTGGCAATCGCCCACAGTCCGTGATGCCGCGATCGTTCAGCTGTCCGAAGTCCTCGGGCTCGACCTTGCCTCCGCCATGCCCGACGGGGACCAGTTCGCCAACGCCTCGGCAGGATCCCCCGCAGTGCTCGAATGGCACACACCCGAGCTGACAGTGCATTTGCGATGCATACCCCTGGCAGGTGGACTCGCAGACGCGTTGCCGATCGATCGCGCGAAACGACCACATGGCGCGACACTGGGAGCCGCGATCTCCCGCCGTCGCCACGACGTCGCCCAGTTCCTCCAGCTCGACGGAGCCGAGCGAGCCCGACCTACCCTCGCCCTTGTCGAGATCGACCCCCGAGCGCGCTTCAAGCCCACTGACACCGACCCGAAATTCGCACTGAGACTCGGCTGTGCCGACGCCGGTGTCCTCACACAATTCGTCAACACTCCCTCCGCGGCACCGGGAATTCGCAACGACAGCAACGTCGAGCATCGAGTCCAGTCAGCATGGCTGGATGGGCTGCGCCAGCTCGGGGTGCGGGTACTTCCCGAACACACCCTCGGATCCGGATTGCCCGCAGGGTTACGTTATGCCGCCCTGTGGATGGTGAAGCGCCGGAAAGACGGGCCGACCAGGCTGCCCCTCTACCTGCCAGTTGCAGTCCTGGTCACCCCGGTTCCCGGTGTGCCCGGGCATGCGACAGTGGAGGGATGGGACGACACGACGTATTCCTGGCGGCCTTATCCCCACTTCCTGCTCGGTCTTGTCGAGCAAGCCATGGTCACCAGCGATACCGAGCCAGCAGACCGCGCGACATCGACTCGAGTCACCTCCCGCGCGTGGCATCAAAGGATGCGCAAACAACAGCGCCTCACCGGTGAGTTCGTCCAGCGGATCACCTTCGGCCTCTACGGGGCACCAACCGTCCTGATCGCGCACGCCCAGAACTGCCGCCAGCTCTGGCCCTGGCTACGTGACAGCACCATCCAACGCGACCTGATCCGAACTGGAACCGCACCGGAAGCCTCGATCCAGCACAACATCCGACTGGTCCGCATCCGGGGCGGGGAAGGCAAAGAGACTGCGCAGTGGTGGGGTGACGGAGAGACGAAGACCCCCAACGGACTCCCTTCGGGCCTCTGGATTCCGGACGGCGACACCACCCCGCAGAACCGCGTCTTCTACAGCACGACAGAAAAGGCCGCTACGTTCAAGAGCTCCGCGGTTGTCGCGGACCGGCTCGCACCTCGCGTGGTGTCCCGTGGCACAGCAAAAGGCAACGTGATCAACGACGTCGAAACGCCAGCCTGGAATCCGACCCTCGTCGAAATCACCGTCGCAGGTTGTCACCCGGACGATGATCCAGAAGCGTTCGCCCTTGCGATGCACCAGCTGCGGCAGGCACCCGACTACCTGGATGCACTCGCACTCCCGCTGCCCCTGCACTTGGCCAAACTCGCCCAGGAATATGTGCTGCCGACCGAGTCCGACGATGACCCACCTGAACCATCCGATGCACCGGACTCCGTCCGCGAACCCGCACCCGGTCAGCTCCTGCTGTTCGACGAGGAAGATGAGGCGTTGGTACCGCTCTGACGCCGAGGTCATCCGGTCTGGGCGGATGCCACTCGCACGAGGGGTCGTCGATGGCGGTATCACCGGCGGAGCTGTCGCAGCGATTCGCAATGACGCACGAGACGGGCTGTCGAACAGGGCGATCCAACGCAGGCCCAAGGGCCGGGTTCCGGACGGTCAAGGACGCCATAGACTCTGCATGGTC
>NZ_JBKOOL010000154.1:0-14022 GCF_046764065.1 Nocardia sp. NPDC002869 | reverse complement strand
GTGGTGGCCACCGCGCGGGCCATCTCCCCTCTTTCGACCGTAACGGCAGAGCGGTCCCGTATTGTCGTCGCACATAACGAGCCGAATCCGCGAGGCTCACCAGCCGGAGCCCGAACCACCCGATCCGGTGTTGGCAAGGATGGTGCCGATGACCATCTGCAGGATTCCGGCCACAGAGCCCAGATATTCCACGGTATTCCTCCGACTTTCTCATCGCCGACTGTCCGGCGTAGCAGTGAATCTAGCCCAGATGAGATCAGAAATGTTGTCGTTTCATCGAAAGTGCAGGTCACCAGCTATCGCTTGGACACCCCTTCGCAATGCGACAGCTTCCACGCCACGGTCCACTTCGATGTTCGATATACCAGAGGCGTCTACAGACCAGCCGATACATCCGTCCGGGGGCGCTCAGGCCACCGTCGCCATCAGTTCCGCTTCGCGCAGGACCTACGGAGTCGCGCGAACACCGCCGTGCAGCCGCGCTGTTCGGCCGGCGGTAGCCGCGGTATACCGACGGTGTGCACGCGGGCGCGCTCTGCTGCCCGAGGAGCAGGATGCCATGGAACGCGGAGCGAGATGAGGTCCAACCGATCCCCACAGAGACCTCGACGCCACGTCCGGTAAGAAGGGGAGGCAGCGCTGCCCCAGTTATCAGAGCTGCGCTGGAATCAGGACTGTCCAGACCCGCCCCGGCGCGAAGGGGATGGCTGTAGCGGTGGGGGTTGTATAGGTTGTGCCTGCCTGTGGGGAGGGCCGGGACCATACGGCCGGGAACTCTTGACCATCGCGAAGTACGAGGGCCCGACCGCTACCGGTCGTCTGGGCCAGGGGTGAGACGCTTCCCGCGATATCACTGACTGCCGAGTCGTGCACCTGCACACTCTGCAGCACGACCGTACTTGCCATGAGCTGTCCGGTATCGGCAACGGTGTAGGCAGCACCGTCCATGGACACCAGCCACTGGTTCTGGTCGGGTGACCAGTCGAAACCGATCACCGTGCCCGGATACCGCGCTTCCTCATGTTGCGCGGGCCGGCCACCGGCAGGCGCAGGACCGAAGTGCGGTTGCGACGCCGCCGGCCAGCCGCCGCCCACGGGCAACTGATCCGAGCGGACGAACAGGTTGTGCGGAGCGTCGCGACTGTAGTCGCGGTAGTACGCCGCAGGTTGCCGATCGGCCGAGGCGTTCTGCAGCGAGGCGCGCTCGACGGAGGCAACCAGCTCCGGTGCGGCACCAGAGGATGCCAACGTCGGGTTGCCGAACTGGCCCAACAGCGTCAGATCCGTTTCCCGTGCGCTTCGGATAGGCCCGATTACCGGGGGTTTGTCGGTCGAGAACACGGCAGCCAACCGGCTCAAACCCCCCTCGACCGGCTCGACATAGATCAAATCAGCTGCTCCGAGCCCTACCGGTGGCCGTGCCTGCGGGCTGTTGTCTATCTTCGCGACCAGCACGGGCACCCCTACTCGGGAGGATGCGTCCGGGCCGGGTGGAGCACGCTCGGGTCGGGTGCCGCTACTGCACGCGAACACCGCCCACATTCCCAGTGTCGTCAGGAACGTGGCAATCCACACCCACCATCGCTGTTGCATCGGGGTAACTCCCTAACGCACCAATTTTACGCCGCACTCGGCCGTGACCGGAGCGAACCGGCCGCTGCTCGCGGAAGCCGCCTCGCAAGAATCGCGTGGAACCGAGCCTGTGCGCAAAGGCCCGTGCCCACCGAAGGGCGTCGTCGGGGTAGTGACCGAGTTCGGCGCGAACGGGGACCGCGTCGCGACCGTATTGCGGGGATCGCCTCCACCAACGGTTTTACGCAACCGGCCGCAACTGGCGCGATATCGCCGATATGGCATCGACCGAAGCACACGACGCAGCAGCCCCGCACGGCCACAAGGCGCCGGGATGCATCCACCGGACTTCCGGGCCTGGGCCGTCGCTTGTAGCTGCCAGTAGGCGGTGGCCGGGTGGCTCGTTTACCTTTTGTGCGCGGTGTTCGAGCCATCCAGCCGGTCGCCGGATCATCCGTACTCGGCGGGGTTCCAGGTGCGGGTCGGCTTGTTGGTGAAGATGAACCGCAATGCCTTGATCATGATGTCACCTCCTTCCTGGGGCTCTGGCGTCCGCGGACGGGGTCTATGGGGTGCGGCGCAGGGTGAATGGCCTGGGAATCGCCGCATTGGTCACTATCGGGCGGGTGTCACCGCCGCCGATGACGGACAGCGAGGTGTTCTCGGTGAGGGTGGCGACTGCCTCGGTGACCAGATCGTGGGCGACCGCGGCACCGGCGCAGGTGAAGGGGCCGGAACTGAAGGGTACGTAGGGGCCGCTCGCGCTCGGTCGGGCCCAGCGGTCGGGCTGGAACGCGCCCGGTCCGGACCAGTGTTGTTCGTCGTGATGGAGCAGGTAGGGGCTGACGGACAGCTGGTCACCGGTGTGGAAGGCGACTCCGCCGAACTCGGTGGGCCGGGGGACGGGACGGCTGACCATCCAGGAGACCGGCCGATGCCGCGCTGCCTCGCGGACGACCCGGTCGGCGGGCCACGGCCATGGTGAGCCGGGAGAGTCGAGACTGCCCAGCAGCACCGACCAGGCGATCGAGTAGCCCAGCGGTCCCACAATGGACCGGAACATCAGCACATACAGCTCCGCCACCGTGGTATCGGCGACCTCGTCGGGGCAGGCACCGATCACCGCGTCGAGCAGATCCCGTGGTCCGGACCCCGCAGCGGCGCCGGTATCGCCGCGCCGGGCTCGGACCTGCTCGGTCAGTACGGTCGACAGTTTCGTGCGCAGCAGCTGGGCTCGCGCGCGCTGCCACATCCGGGCCGGGCGAAGCGCGCCCACGCGGGCGTTTCGTTCCAGTAACCGCCGCAACTCGGGGGCACCATCGGGGTGCAGCAGCATGTCCGCGGTGCACCGGTACACCAGCTCGACCCCGGCCGCCGGCCAGCGGGTGACGGGGGGCATTTCGATCGCCGCGGCCGCCAGTGCCTCGCGGTACCTGGGCGTATGTGTCCGCAGGATCCCGCGCGCAGCGCGGCCGAAATCGACCTGGGCAGACCGCGAAGGCAGCATGGACCCGAAGAACTCGGACATCCCCGCATTGAATGCGCGGTCATGCAACACCGTCAGCGCCAGGCCCGTATCGCCGACACACCACCCGCCCCATGGCAGCCGGAACACCTCCCCCGAGCTGGTTCGGCGGAGATTCTCGAGGAAACCCAACGGATCGCGCCGGAACCGGAGCATCTCTGCGAAACCCATCGAACGGTCCTCTCACGGAGAGGGTGAGCGGTTCATCAGGTGCTTTCGAGCTGGCCTATCCACTGGACCTGCGTACAACCGCAGGCCGAACATAGCCTCTCAATTTTATCCAGCGTGTCCAGACCGGTACGGATCGCGGCGGTACTTCCCGGTCGGGTGGTCACGGCCGACGCAATGACAGAGGCGATACCTCAGCCCGAAACATGCAGTGGGTCGACCCAATACTGTGGGCTGCGGCCGTAGTGCGGCGTCGAATACGCGCGGTCCCATGTCGCGCCGGCGGCGATGAGCTCACGCCACGGCGCGACCTCGACATACATGACCCGCATCGAGTTCAACGACCCGGTGTGCAGGTCGGGTCCGTCGGTGGTGACCGCGTCCTCGGCGACGGCGACGTCGAAATTTCGCTCCAGCGCGGCGCGGACCGTCGCCTCCACGCAGACGTTGGTCTGCAATCCGCAGACGATCAGACGGTCGGCACCGAGCGTGCGCAGGACGGGTTCGAGTTCGGTGTAGGCGAAGAAGCTGTGCCGGGTTTTGTCGAGCACCAGCTCCCCCGGCTCCGGTGCGACGGCATCCATGATCTGCGAACGCCACAGCTTCTCCTTCTCGGACAGCACCGGCAGCCGATCCACGCGACTCGCGCGATGCCGGGCCGACCGCGGTGTCATCGCCGACGAGGACACCTGGCGCGAATAGATCACCGGAATCCCCTGTGACCTCGCCTCGTCGATCAACGACCGGCATTCGGCCACCACCTCGTCCCGCCGCCACAGCGGTGGCCACCCGTAGGCGTCCCGGACATCCTGCACCAGATACGAGTTCTGCACGTCCACCACGAGCAATACCAACGACCCCACGAGCACCCCTTATTCATCGAAAGCTGCTGTGTCCCCACGCCTCCAGCAGCAGGCGAACCTCCATTATGGGCTGCTGATCGGACCGGCGGCGCATATCCGGGCTGATCGGCGGAGCGGGGGCGCGGATCCGCGGGCATGTCCCGCGGCCGGTGCGGGGATTCGACACCTGTGCCGCCTCTGCTGCGCAGAGAGGTGCCGACGACTCGCCTACGGCCCGGCAGGAGACCGTCCGGGCAGTGCAGCCGGTGGACTCGCGCATCGGTAACGTCGGTGTTAGAGGAGGTGTTCGGTGCGGTGAACACGGAAATAATCCGGGCGAGGCAGGAACGGCGGCGCGTGATCGTGGCCGCGGCATCCGGGTTGTTCGCCGCCTGCGGTTATCGGGCGGCGAGTATGGACGAGATCGCCTGCCGGGCGGGGATCAGCAAACCGGTACTGTATAAATCGTTTTCGAGCAAGCTCGAACTCTATCTGGCGGTTCTGCACGAGGCGGTACAGGTATTGCGTGCCACGCTCACCGCGGCGTTGGCCTCCGCCCGGGATATGCAATCGATCGTGGTGGCGACGGTGACCGCGGTGTTCGACTTCGCCGACAACCATGCGCGCAGCGCTGCCCTGCTGGCCGGCGCGGCCGACGCCGAGGAGCCGTCGGCGCAGCGTATGGCACGCCAAGCCACCATGATCTGCACTGATGCCCTATTGCAGGCGTTGGCGCCGTCCGCCTCGCTACGGGCCGAGCGGGGATGGCTGATCGCGGCGGAGATGGTCGGGATCGCGCAATCGTGCGCGCGCGACTGGGTGGTGACCGGCAATCGATTGCCCAAGAACGAAGCCGTTGCCACGACCGCCGGTTTGTGCTGGTCCGGCCTGGCCGGTGTTCAATTGGCGCCGAAGAGCCCCGTCCCCGCCGGGGACTGAGTTCCGTTCCACGGTGGGAGCAGAGAATTCCCGGCCGACCCGTATCCGAGCGGATGGCCGGCACGAACTCGCCGGACTCGTCGAGGTCGATCACGCGGCGACCCTACACAGCCCTCGGCGCTACGTACTCGCAGC
Organism: Nocardia sp. NPDC002869; assembly: GCF_046764065.1. Taxonomy (NCBI): domain Bacteria; kingdom Bacillati; phylum Actinomycetota; class Actinomycetes; order Mycobacteriales; family Nocardiaceae; genus Nocardia; species Nocardia sp. NPDC002869. The sequence continues at coordinate 8,841 of NZ_JBKOOL010000154.1, read as the reverse complement.
CGCGAGGTGGCGCCACGACGGCCGGCGCCACCGCGCCGCCGGGCCGGTGTGTTCGCGCACGGCGCGATACACCGCCCGCGCCAGACCGAGATGTTCGGTATCCAGGCGGACTGAAACCACCGCACCACCGATGAAACCCGGTTGCCCGGTCCGGACCGCATGGCTCGGAAAGGGCGTGACGGGGCGATCAGCCCTGGTTGGTTTCGTCCACTATCCACGCGGCGATCTGGGCACGGGAGGTGAACCCCAGCTTGGTGAGGATATTCTCGACGTGCCCCTGGGCAGTGCGTGGTGAGACAACGAGTTCGGCGGCGATCTGCCTGTTGCTGAGGCCTCGGGCGACCAGTGCGGCGACCTGCCGCTCACGTTTGGTCAACCGGGCCGTCCGGTCCGGGCCGCCGGTCGGGCCGGTGGATTGTTCGCGCAGTGCGTATGCCTGCGCCACGGAAACGCTCATTGTGCGCCCTCGCTCGAATGCCGCACTGAACTTCTTGTCGCCGAGAACTTTTCGCGCCGACTGCTCGCACTCCTCGTGAAGGTACGACAGCGTATCGAAGACACGGCCGCGGCTGCCCCCGGCCGGCCATAAGTGACGAGCGGCTCCCATGAGCACCGCGGCCCGCTCCGCCTCCCGGCGGTGGCAGGCGACCCAGGACAACGCTTCGAGGCAGAAGGTCACCACCATGGGGCTGTTGAGCGGACGGTCGACGCGCAGAGCGTCCTCGAGCAGTTCCTGCGCACGGTCGACGTTGCCGCGACGCAATTCGGCGACGGCCAGGCCCCGCAGGGCCAGCGCGCGATACAGTATCCCCCCGCACCCTTCGGTGAGAGCGATCAGCCGCTGCTGGTGCTCGATCGCTTTTTCCGTATCACCGCGCATTTCGTACGTCAGGCCCAGGAAGCTCGAGGCACTGATGTGGAGATGGCCGGTGAGGTTCGAACGGTAGACATCGATGGCGGCCTCCAGGAGTGGTGCGGCACGCGAGGGATCGCCACTGAGCAGGGCCAAGCCTGCTGCCGCGTGGTTCATCTGCGCCTGCAACATCGGCGTCGGGTCGCGTTCGGCCAGCACCCGGCCCTCCTGGAGGAGTGTCGCCGCGGACCGGAAATCGCCCTGCGCCGCCGCCAGATCGATGGCGACGCGCAGTGCCCTCACCCGGTCGGGGATCGATGTAGCGCAGGGGTGGGCGAGAACCCGTTCGATCCAGGACCGTCCTTCACCGTAGAAGCCGCGGAACACCCAGAACTCCCACAGCGCGGACGCCGTTTGCAGGCCTGCTTCCGCTGCTTCCTCGGTGTCCTCGGACAGTGCGGATTCGAGAGCCTCCCGCAGATTGGGGTGCTCGCGCTCGAGCCGGGCGATCCAGCCGGGCTGCGCACGGCCGATCCATCCGGCCTCCGCGTCCAGCGCCAGCCGCCGGTACCAGGCCCGGTGCCGCCGGCGCAGCTCTTGGTACTCGCCGGATTCCCGCAGCTTGGATCGACCGTAGTCCCGCAGTGTCTCCAGCATCCGGAACCGCACGACGGAACCCGCCTCTTCCCGGATCAGTATCGACTTGTCCACCAGGCCGGAAAGCACATCGATGACCTCGGCCGGATCCGAGTCGACAGTGCACACCTGCTCGACCGCATCCAGGCCGCAGCTACCCGCGAACACCGACACGCGGGCCCACGCCCGCTGTTCGGCTTCCGAACACAGGTCATAGCTCCAATCCAGGCACAGCTTCATCGACTGCTGCCGGGTCGGCGCGGTCCGGAAAGAACCGGTGAGCAACTCGTGTCGGTCCGTCAGCCGGGACAGGATCTGGTCCGGCGACAGCGTGCGGAGGCGAGCGGCGGCGAGCTCGATCGCCAGCGGCACACCATCCAATCCGGCACAGATCCTGGTCACCGCGACCATATTGTCCTCGGTCAGCTCGAATCCAGGTACCACCGCCGCGGCACGCTCGACGAACAGCGTCACCCCGTCGAAGCGGGGCAGCCCCTTCAGTGACGGTCGATGATCCGGATCCGGGACTGCCAGCGGGATCACCCGCTGGGTGATTTCGCCGGCGATCTTCAACGGCTCGCGGCTGGTGATGATGGTCCGCACCCCCGGGCACGAGGCCAGCAACGCCTCGGTCAGCTCGGCGACCGCCTCCACGATCTGCTCACAGTTGTCCAGGACGAGCAGCGTTTCGCGGGACCACAGGTGGTGTATCAGAGTCTCGAGCAACGGCCTCGTCGAGTCGTCCCGGACACCGAGCGTGGCCGCCACGGTGTCGACCAGGAGCCCGGGATCGGATACGAAAGCCAGATCGACCAGCCACACCCCGTCGGCGAAATCGCGCTGAACCTGGGACGCGGCCTTCAGCGCCAACCGCGTTTTTCCCACGCCGCCGGTACCGACGAGCGTGAGCGATCGTGACCTCGACAGCTGATTCTTGACCTCGGTCAACTCGGCACGCCGATCGACGAGACCGGTCGGCTCCAGTGGCAGATTGCCACCGGAATTCTCGCCGACCGGCTCCACCTGCCGCCCACCCGGCACCGCGCTCCTGGAGAGCGAGCGTGCGGGACCGGGATGGGTCGGCCGGGCCAATTCGCCCGTCGAACTCCCACGGCGCCGCTGGACCCGCCGGACGGCTTCGCCGAACTGCGTGGCGGAGGGGCGTTCGCGGCGATCCCGCCTCATCGCCGTTTCCACCAGCGTCGATACCTCGTCGTCGATACCGCTCTGCCGCAGGTCCGGCAGGTCATGGATGGTGATCCGCAGGAACTGCGTCACCATCTTCTCGCCCCTACGCCGCTCGAAGGCGGCATGCCCGGTCAATGCGCAGAACAGGGTCGCGCCGAGCCCGTAGACATCGGCTTCCGGCGTCGACGGCTGCCCCTCGAGCACTTCGGGTGCGGTGAACGCGGGCGATCCGGTCACAGTGCCGGCGGCCGTCTCGAACCCGCCACCGATATGTGCGATGCCGAAATCGGTCAATACCGGCTCGCCGAAATCGGTGAGCAGAATATTGCCCGGTTTCACATGCCGATGCACTATCCCGAGCCGGTGAGCTGCCTCGAGCGCGCCGGCGATCTTCGAACCGATCCGCAGCGCATTCTTCGACGAAAGCGGGCCGCACCGGCGAATCCACATATCGAGAGACCCCGAGGGGTGAAAGGGCATCACCAGATAGGGGCAGCCGCCGGAGAGTGTGCCCACTTCCAGCACGGTCACGATATTCGGATGCCCGGTCGAGCGGCCCATCGCTCGCTGCTCCCGCAGAAATCGGGCCCGATTGTCCTCGTCCAACCCCGCGGTGAAAACCTTCACCGCCACGGTCCGGTCCAGTTCCGGCTGCCGGCAGCGATACACCACCCCGAATCCACCCCGTCCGATTTCTACAGCATCCGGGTAGCCGGCCGCAGTCAACTCGGCGCGAAACGAAATCGTCTCGCGCTGCGTGCGGAGTGGGTCGTCACCGCTCATCGGCGAATTCGGCCCGGGGAGAGTTGTGCGAAGCGAAAGAAACCATAGGCTCACCTCTTGCCCGCTCCACTATATCCCCGGCCGGAGAAAACCCCGCTGCCCGGTTGGATATGCGGAAAAATACGCTCAGTGCTTACTCGTGCACACCCGCCTCACCTCTTTACCGGGTGTCGCTGCCCGACTTCTTCAGGCCGTTCGGGCAAGGTTTAGCCGGACGCGGCGTGGGTACCGGCGCGGGCACTGGTGACTCGAACGCAAGCGGTGGCTCGGATGAAGGAGAGCGCATGGCAGTGACACCGTCTCGACCCGCAGAGCTCACCCCCACTCGCCCGTTTCCGGCGCGGGTGGGTCCGAAGGGTTCGGCCATCCGGAAACTGGTGACCACGACCGACCCGAAACTGCTGGGCATCATGTACCTGGCCTCGGCGACGGCGTTCTTCCTGATCGGCGGGTTGATGGCGCTGCTGCTGCGCGGGGAACTGGCCCGCCCCGGGCTGCAGTTCCTGTCGCCGGAACAGTACAACCAGCTGTTCACCATGCACGGCACGATCATGCTGCTGTTCTATGCCACGCCGGTGGTATTCGGTTTCGCCAATGCGGTCCTGCCGCTCCAGATCGGGGCACCGGATGTGGCGTTTCCCCGCCTCAATGCCCTGAGCTATTGGCTGTATCTGTTCGGCGCCACCATGGCGACCGCCGGATTCGTGACTCCGGGCGGCGCCGCCGATTTCGGCTGGACGGCATATTCGCCACTCACCGATATGCTGCACTCACCGGGTGTCGGCGCCGATCTGTGGATCATGGGTCTGGCCGTATCCGGTTTGGGCACCATTCTCGGTGCGGTCAATATGCTCACCACGGTGGTATGCCTCCGGGCCCCGGGCATGACGATGTTCCGGATGCCGATCTTCACCTGGAATATCGTGGTGACCAGCATACTGGTGCTGCTGGCGTTCCCTATCCTCACGGCGGCGCTCATGGCGCTGGCCTACGACCGGCGCCTGGGCGGTCATATCTATGATCCCGGGGTCGGCGGCGTCCTGCTGTGGCAGCACCTGTTCTGGTTCTTCGGCCATCCGGAGGTCTACATCATCGCGTTGCCGTTCTTCGGCATCGTCTCCGAGATCTTTCCGGTTTTCAGCCGCAAACCCATTTTCGGCTACACCGCACTGGTCTTCGCGACCATAGGCATCGGTGGCCTGTCGATGGCGGTGTGGGCCCACCATATGTACGCCACCGGCGCGGTGCTGCTCCCCTTCTTCTCGTTCATGACCTTCCTCATCGCCGTGCCGACCGGCGTGAAATTCTTCAACTGGATCGGCACCATGTGGAAGGGACAACTCACGTTCGAAACACCGATGCTGTTCTCGGTGGGATTCCTCGTCACGTTCCTCTTCGGTGGTCTGTCCGGTGTCATCCTGGCCAGCCCACCCCTGGACTGGCACGTGCACGACAGCTATTTCGTGGTGGCACACTTCCACTACGTACTCTTCGGCACCATCGTGTTCGCGACCTTCGCCGGTATCTACTTCTGGTTCCCGAAGATGACCGGCCGGCTCATGGACGAACGTCTCGGCCGACTCCACTTCTGGACCACCTTCCTCGGCTTCCACACCACCTTCCTGGTCCAGCACTGGCTCGGCGCCGAAGGCATGCCCCGGCGTTACGCCGACTACCAGGCCGATGACGGCTTCACCGCCCTGCACACCGTGTCCACCATCGGCTCGTTCGTGCTCGGCATCTCGATGATCACGTTCGTGTGGAATGTCTTCAAGAGTTACCGCTACGGCGAGGTGGTCACCGTGGACGACCCCTGGGGGTACGGAAACTCCCTGGAATGGGCCACCAGTTGCCCGCCGCCGCGGCACAACTTCTACGAACTGCCCAAGATCCGCAGCGAACGCCCCGCCTTCGAACTGCACTACCCGCACATGTCCGAGCGCATCCGCAAAGAATCCCATATCGGCCGCAGCAGCCACGGCGCCGGCGCGGAACTGTCCCAGCCCCCCGGCCCCACCACCGGTGGCGCTGTCTCCGACCGACCCGACCGCTGACACCGGCTCCGAGGGCACGACACTGCACTTCACGCACGCTGGCACCGGCGATCCCATCCCGTCCCACAACTCCTGAACCGCCGTCGGTGGACTGTTTCCGGCGCCGGGCACCGAGTAGGCATCGACCTCATGCGTGGTCCACCCGGGAGGCGATGCCGCGCCGACAGCAACGCCGCCGAGAGGAGGCCCGGCGGCGTTCCGGCCGGAAGGCCGGTGTCCGGTAAGCGCCTCTCGGCAAGTGGTCGCTCATGCGACGAACAAGTACGGCCCGCCGGGGCTCGCATCAACTCTCCCCGCGACCGCTCCGCCCGCTCGCGGCCGACTGCCCGAAGAAGAAGCCGAGGATCAGCAGGATCATGTTCATCACGATCTCCGGGACCTTCGTATCGGTGAACATCGCGACCACCATCACGAGACTGAACCCGACCAGCAGAACCGCGCCGATGAGTACGGCGATGGGCTCACGCTGGAACAGCGACCACCGCATCCGTGAGCGGCGCTCGTTCAGGTCGCGGACCACATTCTGCAATTCGGTCTCCAATGCAGCGTCCCGCGCGTCCTCGGTCACCGAGGATTTCGCCACCACATCCTGTGCCCGCTGGATCTGGGCCGCGACCATCTGCCTCGCCACCGGGTCGTGGATCGCGGATTCGGCGACATACTGGATCTGGTCGAGCTCACGTCGCGCCGTGGTATTCCGCAGCCCCGCCTGGAGTTCTTTGCGGATATCGGCCAGCCGGCGCAGCATGTATCCCTCGCCGACCACATCGGTCACGCCGTTGCTGTCGGTGATCTCGAACGGTTGCCGATTCTGCCGGGGGACGGTCTCCATCATGTTCTCGACCCGGGACAGCCACGCCGCGACCTCGTCCGGTGTGACGCCCTCGAAGGTGCGCGGGATGCCGATTTCCTCCTTGATGTTGTTGCGGACGGCTTCGCGATTCTCCGGCGAAACATCTCGTTCTTCCCGCGACTCTCTGCGACCCAACGCATTCCTCCCACACTGACCCATGTTTGCCGGACCAGCGTACGGGCTCCACGCCGGGGCAGGAACGGGATCCACCCTCGTGCAACGAATCCCGGGGCCGCATCGGCCCGCACCGTACACACCTCGGCGCCCGCACCCCGGAGTCCGCGACCGCCCACGGGCCGGTCGCCACCGCCGTTTCCGCAGCAAGGGACCCCTACCTACCGGCGGTCGACATCGACCACTACGACGCCGGGGCCGGGCAGGCGAGGACCGTGCCGTAGGGATTCGGCGCCGGGTCCGGGCGCGACGGGCCCACACTCCCCACCTCAGCACAGATCGACGGGCTGCTCGGCCGCTCGCGCCGGCCATCCGGAACTCGGACGGAGAACTCATCCGGGCGACCGCCGCACCGGGTCGCCGGAGTCGTCCATCCGGCGTATCGAGGATTGGCGTCGACCACAGCGGGTAGCACGACGGCCGACATCCGCTCCGCGACTCAGCGAGGAGAAGCCATGGCCCAGCAAGTCTCCGACTATGTCCTGCGCCGCCTCCGCGAATGGGGGGTCGAGCAGGTATTCGGTTACCCCGGCGACGGTATCAACGGGCTGGTGGCCGCGTTCGGCCGCGCCGAGAATTCACCGCGGTTTATCCAGGCCCGGCACGAGGAGATGGCGGCGTTCCAGGCGACCGGATATGCCAAGTTCAGCGGCAAGGTGGGCGTCTGCACCGCGACCTCGGGACCCGGCGCGATCCACCTGCTCAACGGGCTCTACGACGCCAAGCTCGATCACGTCCCGGTGGTGGCGGTGGTGGGTCAGACCGCGCGTAGCGCGATGGGCGGCAGCTACCAGCAGGAGGTCGACCTGCAGTCGCTGTACAAGGACGTCGCCGCCGACTATCTGGTCGAGGTGAACGTCTCCAGCCAGCTGCCGAATGCCCTCGACCGGGCCTTCCGCACCGCGATCACCCGCCGCTCCCCCACCGCGGTCATCATCCCCGCGGATCTCCAGGAGGAGCCCTACGAGCCGCCGCAGCACGAGTTCAAACAGGTGCCGTCCAGCCCGCCCGCGGCCCTGGTGACGAGTTCCGATCCGGCCGACGACGAGATCCGCCACGCCGCCGACGTGCTCAATGCCGGGTCGAAGGTCGCCATCCTGATCGGCCAGGGCGCCCGGGCGGCCGCGGCGGAAGTACTCGAGGTCGCCGACCTCACCGGCGCGGGGATCGCCAAGGCCCTTTTGGGCAAAGACGTCCTGCCCGATGACCTCCCGTTCGTCACCGGATCGATCGGATTGCTGGGCACCCGGCCCAGCTACGAGTTGATGCGTGACTGCGACACCCTGCTGATCGTGGGTTCGAATTTCCCCTACACCCAGTTCCTGCCCGATCTCGATCAGGCGCGGGCGGTACAGATCGATCTCGACGGCGCGATGATCGGCATGCGCTACCCCACCGAGGCCAACCTGGTCGGCGACGCGCGGACCACCCTGCGCCACCTGATCCCGCTGCTGAACCGCAAGGAGGATCGCTCCTGGCGCGAGGAGATCGAGCGGAACGTGGACCGCTGGTGGACCACCATCGAGCGGCAGAGCATGCTCGACGCCCACCCGATCAATCCGATGCGGGTGGTGTGGGAGCTGTCCGAACGGATCCCCGGCAACGCCATCGTGACCGCGGATTCCGGATCCTCCACCAACTGGTATGCCCGCTGCCTGCGCTTCCGCGATCAGATGCGCGGGTCACTGTCGGGCACTCTCGCCACGATGGGCCCCGGGGTCCCCTATGCCATCGGCGCGAAGTTCGCCCATCCCGACCGCCCCGCGATCGCCCTGGTCGGCGACGGCGCCATGCAGATGAACGGGCTGGCCGAGCTGATGACCGTCGCGCGCTATCAGCATCTGTGGCAGGATCGTCGGCTGATCGTCTGCGTCTTCCACAACAACGACCTCAACCAGGTCACCTGGGAGTTGCGCGCCATGGGCGGCGCACCGAAGTTCGAGGAATCGCAGAGCCTTCCCGATGTCTCCTATGCCGAGATCGCGCGGGCGATGGGCATCGAGGCGGTCGCAGTCGAGAAGCCGGACGCGATCGGCAGCGCCTGGGATTACGCGCTCGCCGCAGACGGCCCGGTACTGCTCGACGTCCGATGCGACCCCGAGGTACCGCCGATTCCCCCGCACGCCAGCTATGAGCAGCTGAAGGAGATGGCCGCCTCGGTACTGCGCGGCGACCCGGACGCCTGGCATCTGATGGTGCAGGGCGCCAAGACAAAGGCGCAGGAGTTCCGGCGCTGACCGGCGGGGAGCGCCGGTGCCGTCGGCCGGTCCCGCCGATACGGAACCGCTACGGGCGCGGGG